>DASROK010000471.1:0-2459 GCA_035646915.1 Gemmatimonadaceae bacterium | reverse complement strand
ATGTTATTCGGAACTCTTCGTGATCGCTATCTTTGCGTCTACGAGCTGTCGCAGATTGTCGCGTGAATTGCGGTCGATGTAGTAATTGTACGGATCGATGCCGGCGTACGTCGGTTTTCGATCGGTCACGAACTTCACGACCTGCGCTCCCGAATGAATCGGACGGCGCTCCATGATGATCACGCTCTTCGCATCGAATCCATCGATGCCGGGCTCTGCCGTAAAGAGTCCCACCTCGATGTGTTCATCGAGCGTTGTCTCCGTCTCCGCGCCGCGTCGATCAACGGAATACTTCTTTGCCTCGATGGGAACTGTGACGTCCCACTTTCCATCGGCGCGCCGAACCGCGGTCGGTTCGGTGACCTTCAGGTCATAGAGGATCACTCGCTCGAAAAGATCGGTGATCAGGTTCTGCTCTTCGGTTGTCTTCGCCTGAGCGCGCAGGGCGTTGACGAGATCGGTCGAGCGAGGATACGGCGCGCCCTTGAACCTGTAGCGTTCCAGCAGATTTCTCAGCGCACGGTTGACCGCATCTTCGCCCATATGCTCCTGCAACAGGAACATCGCGAGAGCGCCCTTCTGATAACTGATCCACGTTTGCGTCTCGACTCGAATAAGAGGTGGCTCACCAGCGGATCCAGTTGCGGCGCGCCATCCAAGATAGCGATCGAGTGTGTACTGCAGCATGCGACGAATCTCAGCCTCGCCGCGGATCTTCCTCATCATCATCAGCGCGGAGTAATTCGCGAGCGTCTCGGATAAGACCATCGAGCCCTGCACGTCCGCGCCGATTATCTGGTGAGCCCAGTACTGATGCGAAAGCTCGTGCGCGGTTGTCGCCGTCACGTGATCGATGGTCTCGGGTTTTCGGAAGTCAGCAATGAACCCGTACGTTTCCGAATATGGAATTGTCCCGGCGAATGCCTGCGCAAAGTTCGCGTATCCCGGATATTCGACAATCCGCACGTGGCTGAACTGGTACGGACCAAAGCTCGCTCGGTAGTAGTCGAGCGAAGCAGCGAGCGCGTCGAGCATCCGGTCGACGTTCCACGCGTGCGAAGGATTGTAGTAAACGGAGAGATCAACACCTGCGTGCTGGCGATGCTTCTCGACGTAACGAGCCGACTGAATCGAAAATGCTTCACGGATCGGTGCCTCTGATACGAAATGAGCGATGCGCCTCCCGCCGAGAATGACATCCGAAACTCTTTTCCCCGGCGCGATGGGCGTTTGATCCGCAGAAGTCGAGAGTGTGATGTCGGCCGTCGTCCATCCGCCGAGATCAACTGCTTTTGCAGTCGCGGAGGTGTTTTCGACCGGTGCTCGTCCATCTCGTTTCGGCAGACCGTAGTACCGTCGCGCTGTCGGATCCCAGAGCGTGCCCTGATGGGTCATTCCGATCACGGGCGTGAGCTCGTGATTGTCGAGGAAGGTTCCGTTCTCGACCAGTCTCGTGTTCGGCTTGCCATTACGAAAACCGCGCTGCCATCGCCGAGTCTCGAAAGTGAGAATACGGTCCTGACCAGGCTGCATCGTTGAGTCGAGATGGAAGATCTGATAGGCGAACTCCTTATCGTCTACCAAGCGTCGAGCATTGCTGACTCGAGCGCTGATCAGCTCGAGGTCATCGTAGAGAAGCCGGACGTGGATGTCGTTGATCGGCTGCGACGTGAGATTGCGAAGTACATAGCGACCCCTCGTCAGCGCCCGCCGCTCTTCAGGATACAGATCGATACTCACCGTCATGTTCGCGATCGACGGCTGCGGCAAATCATTGTACTTCCAGTATTTCTTTTCGAACGCTGCCTCATGCGCGGCGCCCGCCACAGGTAAGTGATACTCGTTGAGGACGTTGATATTGTAGAAAGCGTACGCACCACTTCCGCCAAAGACTGCGAGGGCTCCTGCAGCAACCAGCCCCGGCGCCTTCGTCAAACGACGCCGCGCAGCCGCGAGCCTCGGCCGCAATCGTATCTCAGTGCCGCGCCTCCAAAGAAGATGTGCGCTCAACAGCAGGAGAACGGCGAAAGCTCCCCAGTAAATGCGAACCGTCCACGCGCCGATCCAGAACGATCCTGCGCCATTCATGTCGCTCAGCGGCATGGCAGGAGCGGAGCCGTAGTTCAGCAGGTTGTGATCGATGGCCTTGTTCAACAGCTGCCAGACAATGAACGCCACCATTATGGCCCAGCCGATGAACTTGTGAGGACTCAAGGCCTGAACGAAAATCGCCAGCGCCGCGAGAAGCAGCATGTCCCACGCTGCCGGCAGCATGTACCACAGCAGATACTTGCTGAACTCAATGTCCGTAAACCCGAGTGAGAGCTGGAAAATGACGGAGGTGACGACGTTGATCAACGTCATCGAAACCAGCACGATTGCCATCGCCAGTGTCTTCGGCACAACGTACGCCCAGTTAGAAAGCGGAGTGGCGTCGATGATTTCGTGGACTCTCCGAT
>DASROK010000470.1:0-2151 GCA_035646915.1 Gemmatimonadaceae bacterium | reverse complement strand
GTATTACGCCCTGTGCATGTCCATCTGGCTGCTCGGCGTAAGCAACGAAGCGAAGGCGTTCATTTACTTCCAGTTCTGATCGACGTGACTTCAAACGGCAGGACAGCCCTTATCTGCGGCGTTTCCGGACAGGACGGTGCTTATCTCTCGCAGCTGCTGCTCGAGAAAGGCTACATCGTGCACGGCGCGTCGCGCGACGCGCAGGCTTCGAGTTTTCGAAATCTTCGAAAGCTCGGGCTGATCGATTCAGTCCGACTCGAATCGCTGAACATCACCGATTTTCGAAGCGTGATTCAGGCGTTGCAACGCGTGAATCCCGACGAGGTGTATAACCTCGCGGGTCAAAGCTCTGTTGCGTTGTCATTCGATCAGCCTGTCGAGACGCTGGAAAGCATCAGCGTGGGAACTCTGAACCTCCTCGAAGCAATTCGTTTCAGTGGACGTCCAATTCGATTTTACAATGCGGGATCCGGCGAATGTTTTGGCGATACGCCGATGGCGGCAGATGAATCGACTGCATTTCGTCCACGAAGTCCCTACGCCGTCGCGAAATCAGCTGCCCACTGGGAGGTCGCCAACTACGCCGATGCGTACGGGTTGTTCGCCTGCACGGGGATTCTCTTCAACCACGAATCTCCGCTTCGCGCGGAACGATTTGTTACACGCAAGATTGTCGCTGCCGCGTGCCGCATCTCGCAGGGAAGCAGGGAGCGACTGTCGCTCGGCAACCTTCGTGTGCAGCGTGACTGGGGATGGGCGCCCGAATACGTCGAAGCGATGTGGATGATGTTGCAGCAGGAAAAACCGGAAAATTTTGTCATCGCCACCGGCCAGTCTCATACGCTTGCAGAGTTCGTCGAACGTGCATTTCGAGAGGTGGGTCTCGAATGGCGTGATCACGTGGACACTGATGAAAAACTTTTCCGTCCGGCGGACATCACCTATGCGCACGCCAATCCAGCTCGCGCCAACGAGCGGCTTGGATGGAAAGCAAAAGCGATGATGCCTGACGTTGTTGCGATGATGACGAAGGCTCAGCTGGCTGAGACAAGTAGTTGACCACAGCCGCAGCAAATCCGCCGACCGACAGTCGCGCCGGAAGCTTTGTCATCAAGTGTGTGCTCCTCGCCGCAGCAATTGTCGTCACCGGATTTCTCGTCAGTCAATACGATACGCGTGACGCAGACAACAACTATCTCGCGGCGGTTCTAGAGAAGGACCGGCTGATTCGAAATACGCCGTCGCCGAAGGTGATTCTCGTCGGCGGGTCGAACCTCGCCTTTGGCATCGACAGCAAGCTCATGCAGGACTCGCTCGGGCTTCGCGTGGTCAACATGGGATTGTACGCGAAGCTGGGGCTGCGCTACATGCTGGCGCAGGTGAAGCCGTACATCCGTGCGGGCGACATCGTCGTAGTGGTGCCGGAGTACGATCAGTTAGTTCTACGGAAAATTTTCCGAGGGAGACAACACGCTGAATACGGCGCTGCTGTATGCGCCGCGGGACAGAATTCCGGATTTCGTCAAATCGTATTCAGTGGTCGACGTCGTGTTGCGGCCGAGAGTCGAGAATGCACGCAGATCTTTTCTTACTGGGCTGGCTGATTTGTTCGGGAAAAAGGATCAGTATTTTCCGCCCGATACCAATCCCGTCTACAATCGCCACTCATTCAACGAATTCGGCGATGCGATCAGTCACCTCGGCAAGAAGCCCGAGAATCCGGATTCGATTTTCGTAAAGCCGCACCCGCCTCCGTCGGACTTCAGTCGAAAGGCACTCGAGGAGCTGAACGACATCGGAGACGTGTCACGCGAGCGCGGCGCGCATCCGTACTTCCTGTTTCCGTCGTATCTCGATCGCGCGTATGCGATAAACATCGAATCGATTGCTGCTCTTCGGCGAAAACTGGAGAGTGAGATGAGAATCCCGATTCTCGGAACAGCGCAGGAATTTGTTTATCCCGGCAGATGGTTCTTCGATACGCGATACCATCTGAATGAGCTTGGCCGGGATGTGCGTACGATGGAGATGGTGAAGCTATTACGCGTTGCGCGGCAAAAGGATCGGTGGTAGCCGAGAGCTCTCAGTGCGTGGTATCAACAGGGATATACACAGTCGCTCTCGGAGGAAAGAGATTGAACCGAATTATAT
>DASROK010000469.1:0-4787 GCA_035646915.1 Gemmatimonadaceae bacterium | reverse complement strand
TACGAACCCTGAATCCGATATCGAAAGTGTAATAGCCGGCGTCTCGTTTCGATCCATCGTTAGGCGACAATCTCTGCCTCACCCGACGAACCTGGGGACTGAGGCTGAAGAATCCCATCAAAATCGGAATGTCCGCGCCTGCGCCGATCTCGTAGCCAATCCCTTTGCCTGTTGAGACCGCAGTGCCTGCGACGTTGCCGTTCAGTTCATTGTAGGTGATTCCCGCTTTTGCCCACGGACGCAGCAGCGGAACAAGCGGGACGCTTGCACGGACGCCGGCCGCGTATCCTTTTAGCTCGTACTTCCCGCTTGTCGCACAGGCATGCGAATTACAACCGAACTCGATGTAATCGTAGCTGGCATACAATCCAAACAATGGCGAGCCCACTCCTGCGTCGAGACCATATCCCAGCCCGGGGCTCGCGCCGCGGAGATATGCTGCGTTACCAGTGGCGGTGGCATTCGCGGAGAAATCACCTGTCGGAATCGCAGTCCCGACACGGACGCCTGCGTACAAGGCTTGCCCATCCGCCGATCGAGATATTGTAACAGCGATCACAACGGCTATAAATGCATGTAGTGACTTCATAGATCCTGAGTTCAGTTCGATGCCGGCCCTCCAGTGTGGTTGACACGCCTGAGAGTGAACCCGCCAATCTCGAGAGAGCTCGCAATTCCGTCGCCAATCGTGAACGTGATCATGTCCGTGCCCTGCCACCGAGCATCGTAACGCGCACGAAAACGATCATACTGCCAGTGCTCGAGCTCGCCCTTGAGCGCAGGGCCGGCATCGATTCGAAGTTTTCCTTTGCTGTCGCTTACAGTAATGCGGCCAAGCAACGGATCTTCGTACACTCCTGCATACTTCGACAACTCGAGCGATGGCTTTGTTCCCTTTATTCGCCTGCTTTCATTCGTCGCTCGCGCAGAATCAGCGCTGGCACGACGGGCATCGTATAGCGCGAGCAGCTCCCGGCTCCAGTCACGCTTTGGATTTCCGAGCCAGAAGTCGATCGCCTTGTACATGAGCGCGTGACGAATCTCCACGTGATCGCGATTCGACAGCACGTACACACCGAAACGCTCATCAGGCACTAACCCGATGATCGCAACCATTCCGCTCAGGCTTCCAGTGTGAAAATCGAGCATCCGCCCCTGGTAGTCGTGCTGAAACCAGCCGAGTCCGTAGGTAGTCCAGTGAGGCCTGGTGAGCTCCATCGTGGGATAGAACTCGTCAGGCGGCACCATCACCTGCGGCGTAAACAACTCGGCGAACGTTTCCGGCTTGAGCAGTCGCTTTCCGTTCACTCGCGCGCTGTCGAGTAGAAAGAGCATCCACTTCGACATGTCGGCTACGCTCGACCAGACGTCGCCGGCAGGACCGATCGCTTTTGACTCATCGTGCCTTATCGCGACAATGCTGTCCTTTCCGAATCGCCAGTGCGGCACGGCAGCGTTCGCGTTCGCGGGAACCATCGAAGCGCTCGGATACGTGCTGCGCATTCCAACGGGCTGGAAAATCCTCGTCTGGACAAACTTTGCCCACGGCATTCCACTCGCGGCCGCGATCACCTGCCCTGCGGCGATGTACATCACGTTCTGATAAATGAAACTCGAGCGCAGCGAATACGCGGGCTTGATGAGCTTGAGCTTCTGCATCATTTCATCAGCCGGGAGATCGGCTACGGCCCACAGATAATCCGCGTTGCCCAGTCCTGCGCGATGTGTAAGAAGATCACGCACGGTCACTTCGCGTGTCACATAAGGATCGTACAGCTGGAATGAGGGGAGATAGTTCGTCACCGGGTCATCCCATTTCACTTTCCCTTCGTCGACGAGCATTCCCATCGCAACCGCGGTGATTGCTTTTGTGGTCGAGGCGATCGCAGAGACCGTCGAGGTGTCGAATGCCGCCGGTTTCGTGATGTCGCGCACGCCATAGCCTTTTTCGAAAACCACTCTGCCGTCCTTTACCACCGCGATGGCCAACCCCGGTGCCTGCCAGTCCTTCACCCCCTGCGCGACATAAGCGTCAAACTCGGCAGCTCTGGAATCGGTGGACTGCGCGGCAGCAGGTGATACTGCAATCAGCGCAAGGAGAAATCCCTTTGACATCCTGCTCAAGGAGCTTTCCTCCAACCTGGCCCGCGAACAACCTGACCAGGCTTGGCTCCGGTGTGCTCTCCATTCTTGAGTACCTGCGAGCCGTTTACGAACACGTGCACCATTCCCGTGGAATACTGATGAGGTTTGTCGAACGTTGCCCTGTCGCTGACTGTGCGCGGATCGAAGATCGCAATGTCAGCGAAGTGGCCGGGCTTGAGCTCACCGCGATCCCTGATCTTGAGATTGTGCGCAGGAAGTGACGACAACCGACGGACAGCCTCTTCCATCGGAATGATTTTCTCATCGCGCACATAACGTCCCAGCAGTCGCGCAACGTTTCCGTATGCTCGCGGGTGTGTACTCGATTTGAGGAATACGCCCTCGGAAGCAGGCGCTTCTGCGTCTGATCCGAACGACACCCACGGAATAGCGATCTCCCGGCGCACGTTGTCCTCTGACATGAGGAAGTAGATCGTGCCGACGCGGCTTCCATCCCTGATGACGAGATCCATCGCGGTTTCTTCAGGCGATGTCCCGCGCATTCGCGCCACTTCTGCGAGAGTTTTTCCGGTATAAGGCTTGAGAGAATCGGCCTTGAATCCAGCGAGAATGATTTTGTCAGGCGACTCGACCGCCGCAAAGAAATTCTCCCATTTGTCTGTCGGCGTGCGCATCTCGGCTGCAACTCGCGCGCGAATCGCGGGGTCCTGCAGTCGCTTCGCCCAGTCGTTGTACCCGCCTTCCTGAACCCACGGCGGCATCGATGCATCGAGACCTGTCGCACCAGCGGTGTACGTGTACATGTCCGCGCGAATGTCGAGGCCCGCTTTTCGCGCGGAATCAACTTTTGCGATTACGGCTGGAAGCTTGTTCCAGTTGTCCTTGCCCGCGGCTTTGAGATGGTAGATCTCTCCGCCAACGCCTCCTTCCTTCGATATGCGAATGAGCTCGTCGACGGCTTCGAGAAGCCGCGCTCCTTCACTTCGCATGTGCGAGATGTATGAGCCGCCATAAGGCGCAGCCGCTTTTGCGAGAGCGATCAGCTCATCGGTCTTTGCATAAAATGCCGGCGCGTAGATGAGCGAGGATCCAACGCCGAGCGCACCTTCTTCCATCGCTTGTCGCACGAGCGCCTGCATCCTGTCGAGCTCAGCGGCAGTCGGTGGACGGTCGGCGTAACCGAGCTCATGAACTCGAACTGTTGTCGCTCCAATAAACGACGCGACGTTGGGAGACACGCCGCGTTTCACGAGATAGTCGAGATATTCGCCGAGTGTTGTCCAAGCGATGTCGTACCTGATGTCGCCCATCTGCTCGATGGCTTCCTTCTTCATGGCATCATTGAGCGGACCCATCGATGAGCCCTCACCGAAAACTTCGAGAGTAACTCCCTGCTTGATGTCGCTCATGCCGCGCCCGTCTTCTATCAGGGATTCGGTCGCCCAGCTCAGCATGTTGATGAAGCCCGGGGCGACAGCGAGGCCCTTTGCGTCGATCTCAGTATTTGCTTTTGCCGATTTCAGGTCGCCGATGACGCTGATTCTTTGTCCATCGATTGCGACATCGGTAATTCGACCGGGCGTTCCGCTTCCGTCATAGACGGTTCCACCGCGGATGATCACGTCGTGAAGAGCCGAGGGCTCGATACCGGTGCGCGCGGATGTGCACGCAACGAAGGGAAGCAGAAATATGAGGGCGCGTTTCATGGGCACAGAAAATAGCTGAAACGGGTAAGTTTGCTTCGTGAACGTGATTCAGGGGCTCTGGATAGGTGAGGAACTTTCCGCGATGGAGCAGCTTTCCATCGCGTCGTTTTTGCAGGCCGGTCACGACTATCATCTCTACGCGTACGAGCCTGTTCGAAAAGTTCCGCGCGGCACTGTCATGCGCGAGGCGGAGGAGATACTGCCGCGCTCACGGGCGTTTCAGTATTCGCAGCACAAGACGTGGTCGGGGTTCGCGAATTCTTTTCGCTACAAACTTCTTCTCGAGCGTGGCGGCTGGTGGGCAGACACAGACCTGGTCTGTCTCAAGCCATTCGATTTTGACGACGAGTACGTCTTCTCCAGCGAATTCAGCGTGGGGCGCCAGATGGTGAACATCGGCGCAATCAAGGCACCTGCGGCGAGCGAGATCATGTCGTACATGTGGCAAGTCTGCCAGACGAAAGATCCGGCAAAGCTCGTGTGGGGAGAGACTGGTCCCGCATTGATGGGAGAAGCAGTCTCGAGATTCTCGATGGAGCGATCAGTCAAAACGTGGAAGACTTTTTGTCCGATTGGTTTTCGAGAATGGACAAAGCTCCTGGATCCGGATCCACCCGATATCTCAGGATCGCACGCAGTTCATCTGTGGCACGAGATGTGGCGCGCAGCGAATCAGGATAAGAACGCTCACTATCATCCAGATTCGCTCTACGAACATTTGCGGCGCGAATATCTGAAAACTTAAGCGTCCTGAGCGAAAGCCTCGCGACACCAGATTTCGAGCTTGCGGGTCAGCTCGAGATCTGGTTTAAGCTCGCTCTCCACACCGTCCCGGCCCCCATCTTCTGCCTCGTCCAGCACCGTCAATGCCTGCTTCACCAGGGCCTCGAGCGAGACCCCGCGGTTTCGTTCATGAATGGTGTAGTTTCGAACAGCACTGCGAAGAGCGGCGAGAGAATTCAGGGATCTGAGGAG
>DASROK010000468.1:0-9059 GCA_035646915.1 Gemmatimonadaceae bacterium | reverse complement strand
CCAGCGGCGGATCCATCGGGCTAGGCTTTGCAATTCCCATCAATCGCGTAAGAAGAGTGACTGACGATCTGCTTGCTCACGGTGTGATTCGGCGCCCGTGGGTTGGGATCAAGCTTCAGTCTCCTCCACCAGGCGCACCGGGCGTGCAGGCGCGTGGCGTCCTTGTCAGCGCTGTCGTGCCTGGTTCACCTGCAGCGAAGGCCGGAGTCCAGAGCGGCGACTATCTGGTTCAGTCGCGCGACCGGCCGATTCACAGCGCGTACGACTGGGAAGCTGAGCGGCTCGAGCTGCGTGTCGGCGAAGATGTGCCGCTGGTTGTCCGCCGCGGCAGCCGCGAGATCAATCTGAGCGTCACGGTCGCCGATCTTCCCGAAGTGAATGCACCAAAGGTGACTGTGCTTCGAGAGATCCAGCTGGTCACACTCACTCCGGCAATTCGCGCCGAGAGAAATATCCGCCGTGCAAATGGTGCGCTCGTTCAAACGGTCAGTCAGCGTGTTGCGGATCAGCTGGGGATTCAAGCTGGTGACGTGATTCTTCAGATCAACCGCGTTCCGATTGCCGATGCCGAGTCTGCCGCGCGCGCGCTGGACTACTATGCGGGACGCGGCGGAATCGTGATGTACATCGAGCGGATGGGCCAGGTGTACACCACTGAGTTCGTAATACAATAGATGAGCGATACATGGTCTTCTCCGCTCTCAGGGCGGTACGCGTCGAAAGCGATGCTCGAGCTGTGGTCGGCTCGAACCCGGCACGGCCTGTGGCGGCGCCTCTGGCTAGCGCTTGCCGAATCAGAACGCGATCTCGGCGTAGCAATACCTTCTGAGGCGATCGAAGAGATGCGTGCGCATCTCGATGATATCGACTTCGATTCAGTATCTGCATACGAGCGGCGGTTCAGGCATGATGTGATGGCGCACGTTCACGCATTTGGAGACGCTGCGCCGGCGGCGAAACCGTTCATTCATCTCGGCGCCACGAGTGCATTCGTCACCGATAATGCCGACCTCATTCTGATGAGGCGCGGGCTCGAGATACTGAGCGGCCGGATTCTCGGCGTTGTGCGGTCACTCGCGTCGTTTGCAGCACAATGGAAGGATGAGCCGACGCTTGGATACACTCATCTTCAGCCCGCACAGCTCACCACCGTCGGTAAACGTGCAACGTTGTGGCTGCAGGATCTGGTGCTCGATCATCGCGACATCGAGTACCGCCGCACGACGATGCCCTTTCGCGGCGTAAAAGGTACGACAGGTACGCAGGCGACTTTCCTCGAGCTGTTCGGCGGCGATCACGAGAAAGTTCGAGAGCTCGACCGCCGCGTTACCTCACGAATGGATTTCGCGGAATCCATTCCCGTCAGCGGCCAGACGTACACGAGAAAAATCGACGCGGGAATTCTCTCTGCTGTTTCGGGGTTCGCGTCCAGTGCTGCAAAGTTCGCCAGCGATGTGCGGATGCTTCAGTCTTTCGGAGAAATCGAGGAGCCGTTCGAAGAGGAGCAGATCGGATCGTCCGCGATGGCGTACAAGCGGAATCCCATGCGCTCCGAACGGATCAGCTCTCTGTCGCGATTTGTTCTGTCGATCGAATCGAACGCAAATCAGACGCACAGCGTTCAGTATTTCGAGCGGACGCTAGACGACAGTGCCAACCGCCGACTTGTAATTCCTGAAGCATTCCTTGCAGCGGATGCGATTCTTCTCCTCATGAGCAACATCGCGAGCGGACTCGAAGTGCATCTGCCGCGAATTCGACAGCGCGTGAATGCGGAGCTGCCGTTCATGGCGACCGAGAAGATTCTTGTCGAGGCAGTGAGCGCCGGGGGTGATCGACAGCAGGCGCACGAAGTCATTCGCAGGCATTCGATCGCTGCGGCGAAAGCTGTGAAGGAAGGTTCAGCATCGAACGATCTTCTGGAGCGCCTTGCGAATGATCCGTCGCTTGGATTGTCGCGTGACCGTCTCGCGGTCGCTGCAGATCCTGGCAGGTACACCGGACGGGCATCACAGCAGGTGGATGAGTTTCTCTCCGAAGTGATCGAGCCTATTCTTGCCGGAGTTACGTCAGCGCCCGCTCACGAAGAGATCCGGGTCTGAATGCTAAAGTCTGAATGCTGAATTCTGAATGCTGACCCTTACACGAACCGCGCTTCCACTGCGGCTTCTGAGAAGGGGCAAAGTTCGCGACGTATACGAAGTGGATTCTGAGACGGTTCTTCTCGTAGCAACTGACCGCGTCAGTGCTTTCGACGTCGTGATGAACGAAGCAGTTCCTCGAAAAGGAGAAGTTCTCACTCAGATCACAGCCTGGTGGCTGCGTCAGCTCGAGCCGAAGGTTTCGCACCACATGCTCAGCGCTGACACGAACGAGATCATATCGAGAATTCCTCTCATCGAATCGCATCGCGAAGAGATCGCCGGCCGCAGCATGCTCTGCCGCCGCGCGAATGTATTTCCCGTTGAGTGCGTAATACGAGGATACCTCTCCGGATCGGCGTGGAAGGAGTATTCGGCGAGCGGCACACTCGCCGGTGAATCACTCGCACCGGGATTGCGCGAATCAGAACGGCTTCCAATCGCTCTCTTCAGTCCGGCGACAAAAGCGGAAGAGGGCCACGATGAAAACATCACGATATCGCGGATGGAAGCGATCGTCGGTTCATCTGCCACAAAGGAGCTCGAGCGCCTGACTCGCGAAGTGTATGACTTCGGAAGAGCGACCGCTGCTTCGCGCGGCATCATCATCGCCGACACCAAGTTTGAATTCGGCTATCTCGGCGAATCAATCGAGGAAGCCCAGTCGGAAAAGTTCGATGCGCGGCGTGTTATATAGTGGACGAAGTGCTGACTCCGGATAGCTCACGATTCTGGCCAGCCGACCAGTTCGAGCCCGGGCGGTCCCAGCCAAGCTTCGACAAACAGCCGCTGCGCGACTACCTGGAGCGTGAACGTCGCGCGGGAAGGTGGAACGGGGATAGTCCGCCGCCAACGCTGCCGGATGAAGTCGTAACGGCCACGAGCGAGCGCTATCTGGAGATTTACCGGCGGCTCACGCTCGCCCCGCTCGACACCGGACCCGCTCATTGAACTTCGCACGCGAAGGTTACCCGTTCATCGGCATCGCCACGCTTCTCGCGGTTGGCGCGTTTGCAATCGCACTCGCGCGGCGCTCGTGGTCGCTCTGGCTCCTCGCAGTCATCATCACTTTGCTTGCGCTCTGGGTCGCGTACTTCTTCCGCGATCCGGAAAGAGCCGGCGAGCGCGGAGCGAACATCGTCGTCGCTCCGGCTGACGGAAAGCTCATCATGATAACAGAGGTCGACGAACCTGCATTCATTGGCGGCCGGGCTACCCGGCTTTCGATTTTCATGAACGTTTTCAACGTTCACGTAAATCGCTATCCAGTCGATGGCACTGTTGGCTACCTGCATTACAACAAGGGAAAATTCATCAATGCTGCCGCCGAGAAGTCGAGCCTCGAGAATGAGCAGAGCTCGGTCGGAGTTGAACATGGCTCGAGCAGAATCCTCGTCCGGCAGATCGCAGGTCTTATTGCCCGGCGTATCGTGACGTACTCGAAGCTTGGAGAAACCGTAAAACAAGGCGACCGGATGGGACTGATTCGGTTCGGCTCGCGTGTCGATGTCTTCATTCCGACTGGGTCGAAGCTGCGGGTAAAGCTTGGAGATCTGACGACTGCCGGCTCGACCGTGCTTGCGGAGCTCCCTTAGCATGACTGTTCTCGACGACGTAAGCCCACGCAGCGAGCGCGAACCTCAGAGACGAATGAGGCGTGCGGTCGTTGTACTGCCGAGTGGTCTCACTCTCGCGAACCTTTTTTGCGGAGTCTTTGCGATTGTCTCCGCATACAGAGGGCAGTTCGACTTCGCCGGTCTTCTCATCATACTCGGCGGAGTTGCAGATGCACTCGATGGGCGCGTTGCGAGAGCAACCGGTGCCGGATCCCGATTCGGATCGGAGCTCGACTCACTCGTAGACGTGATTACGTTCGGACTCGCGCCGGCAGTGATCATGTACTTCGCGGTACTGAACAAGGAAGGCTGGGAGTGGCTGATTGTCTTCCTGTATGTAGCGTGCGCTGCGATCCGCCTCGCGCGATTCAACGTCGAACAGGCAGGAAGAGCCAAGCGTTATTTCCACGGCCTGCCGAGCCCTGCGGCTGGAATGACGCTCGCGACCTACTACTGGTTCAGTCAGAGCACACTGTACAACGAAACGATTCTCGCTGACCTGCCGTGGCATTTCTGGCTTCGGTTTCTCATGCTTGCGCTTGCTTTCCTCATGATCAGCAACGTCTCGTACCCCGCCGTCCCAACTGTCGGATACAAGAAGATCAGCCAGATCCTTGGATCTCTTGTTGTCGCTGTCACTGTGATCGGGATAATCGTACTGCGAAAGCAGTTTTATTTCCCTGCTCTGGTCGCTTACGTCGTTTACGGAGTTGGCAAGACAGTGCTGTTCGGATTGATCGGGCGCCGTCCACGCGGTGATGTGCCTGTCATATCCGATGATGACGAAGACCTGGAGCCGGATACTCAAATAGTAGTTGCAGACATTACTCCCGATCGGCAGGCGCGCCGGCGCCGCCGAAGACGTCACCATCGGAAGCCCGGAGACGGCGATAAATGAAAACCTGGAAGGTCTCTGTACATATCACGCCGCGTCGCGGCATTCTCGATCCTCAGGGAAAAGCGGTCGAAGGCGCGCTTCACTCGCTCGGATTCGAGACAGTGCGTGATGTACATGTCGGGCGTCACATCATCATCGAGAACGAGGCGCAGAACGCCGAAGAAGCCCGCACCGCTGTGAAAGCAATGTGCGAGCGGCTGCTCGCAAATCCTGTCATTGAGGATTTCGAAATCGAATCGGCGGACGAACGATGAAGTTCGGCATAGTCACCTTCCCCGGATCGAACTGCGACTACGACGCGTATCACGCCGCTGTCGACACTCTTGGTGAAGAGGCAGTTTACATCTGGCACAAGGATCACGACCTGAAGGGATCTGACGTTGTGATCCTCCCGGGAGGATTCAGCTACGGCGATTACCTTCGCGCGGGAGCGATCGCCCGGTTCAGTCCGGTAATGTCAGAGGTGATCGAGCATGCGAAGAAAGGCGGCATTGTGATCGGCATCTGCAACGGATTCCAGATTGCGTGCGAAGCGGGACTTCTGCCGGGAGCTCTTCTTCGAAATGCATCACTGCAATTCGTATCCGCGCCGGTTCTTCTTCGAGTGGAGAATACCGACACGCAGTTCACTTCCGGATATGATCGCGGCCAGATAATCCGGATTCCAGTTGCTCATGGCGACGGCCGATACACTGCTGATGAATCTCAGCTCGACGACCTCGAAAACTCAGGCCGCGTTGTATTCAGGTACGTGAACGCCAAAGGCAACCCGGCACCTGAAGCGAATCCCAATGGGTCAGCGAGATCGATTGCGGGAATCATCAACACCGAAGGGAACGTGATAGGCCTCATGCCGCATCCGGAGCGTGCACTCGACAATCTTCTCGGATCGAGTGATGGTCTCCCGTTCTTCGAATCAATTCTCGCCCGCGTAGCTGCCTGATGTCCAAAGTAGATCCACGGCCCGGCGATCCCACCATCACTCCCGAATTAGTCGCCGAGCACGGGCTGACGTCAGACGAATACAACCGGCTGGTTGCAATGCTCGGCAGGACGCCGACCTTCACCGAGCTCGGAATTGTCAGCGCACTGTGGAGTGAGCACTGCTCTTACAAGCATTCACGGAATCTTCTCGGCACACTTCCGACCAAAGCTCCGTGGGTACTGCAGGGCCCTGGTGAGAATGCCGGAGTCATCTCCATCGGTGATGGACTGGCAGTCGCGTTCAAGATCGAGTCGCACAATCATCCATCCGCTGTCGAGCCATATCAGGGCGCTGCAACCGGAGTTGGAGGAATCCTGCGCGACGTCTTTACGATGGGCGCGCGCCCGATTGCAATGCTCAACTCGCTGCGCTTTGGATCACTCGAAAGTGCGCGCGTTCGCTACCTTTTCTCCGGTGTTGTCAAAGGCATTGGGGATTACGGCAACTGCGTCGGCATTCCAACTGTAGCCGGCGAGATTGTCTTCGATGATGCGTACGAAGGCAACCCGCTTGTCAATGCGATGTGTGTCGGCCTCATGCAGGAAGATCAGCTGATTCGCGCAAAGGCTGAGGGCGTGGGCAACCCCATCATCGCTGTGGGAGCGCGCACAGGCAGAGACGGAATTCACGGAGCTTCGTTCGCGTCAGAGGATCTTTCTGAAGCGAGCGATGCCAAGCGGCCACGCGTGCAGGTTGGCGATCCATTCACTGAGAAACTTCTGCTGGAAGCATCTCTCGAGCTGATCAGAAGTGGCCACATCGTTGCCATTCAGGATATGGGCGCGGCCGGTCTCACCTCGTCATCCGCAGAAATGGCGGAGCGCGGAGACGTCGGAGTGGTCATCGACGTGACTAAAGTTCCCGTTCGCGAAACGGGAATGACTCCGTACGAGATTCTTCTCAGCGAATCGCAGGAGCGAATGCTCGTCGTTGCGCATGCGGGAAAGGAAGCAGATGTGCGCACGATCCTGCAGAAGTGGGATCTCACTGCGGAAGTAATCGGTGAGGTGATCGCAGAACCCGTGTATCGGGTGATGGAAGGCGATCGCGTTGTGGCCGAGTTTCCTGGGTCGCGGCTGGTGACTGATTGTCCGCGGTATTCTCCTCCGGCCGAAGAAGCGCCGGAGATTGCGAAGCTCAGGTCCATGGATGTCACGAACATCCCGGAACGGCCGGAAGAAGCCGATCCAGCATGGACACTCGTGCAGCTTCTCTCATCGGCGACAATTGCAAGCAAGCGCTGGGCATATCAGCAGTACGATTCGACCGTTCGCACCAACACGGTAATTGGTCCGGGCGGAGATGCTGCAGTTCTGAGAATTCGCGATACCACAAAAGGCATCGCGGTAAAGACAGACTGCAACGGCCGCTACACTTATCTCGATCCGCTCAACGGGGGCAGAATCGCTGTTGCGGAATCCGCGAGAAACGTAGCCTGCACCGGAGCTCGTCCCAGAGCTATCACCAACTGCCTCAACTTCGGAAATCCGCGCAAGCCCGCTGTGTACTACCAGCTTTCGCAGGCAATCAAAGGCATGGGCGAAGCGTGCACTGCTCTCTCCACGCCTGTCACAGGCGGTAACGTCTCTCTCTATAATGAAAGTCCCAGCGGAGCTGTGTACCCCACTCCGGTCGTCGGCATGGTCGGCGTAATAGAATCAATCTCAAATGTCACGCGAAGCACGTTCGAATCAGCCGGAGACACGATTCTTCTCGTTGGCGACACCCGAGAAGAAATGGGTGGCACCGAATACCTTGCCGTAATTCATGACACAGTCGCGGGGCAGCCGCCGGTTTGCGATCTCGATGCTGAGAGACGAGCCATCGATGGTCTGCTCGAGGCAATCGAGTCGGAGTCAGTGAACTCCGCGCACGACCTTAGCGACGGAGGATTTGCTGTCGCACTCGCAGAATGCTGCATCGCGAACCATGACGCTCAGTTCGGAGCAAGAGTCGATGTCACTGGCGCGGTAAATGTCTCAGCTCGCGCAATGTTGTTTGGTGAATCGCAGGGACGCTACCTGCTGAGCTCGTACAGCCCTGAAATCGTCGAAAGAATAATGCACAAGCACAATGTCCCGGTTAGGCGAATTGGAACTGTGGTCGATAAAGAAGCAGGTTTTCAAATCCGGTTTGGCGACGTGATGCTCGAATCGCAACTCGATGCGCTTTCCGATGCATGGCACGACGCCATTCCCCAAATGATGTCGGCTCCCGCAGTAGCTCGAGATCCGGAGCCAGCAATGACGGTGGTATAGCTGATGTGCGGAATATTCGGTATTCACGGGCACCCACACGCAGCCGAGATATCACACCTCGGCTTATACTCGCTTCAGCATCGCGGGCAGGAATCCGCTGGCATTGTTGCGTCGGATATCAACGGCGGTGCGCAAGCAATCAAGCGGATGGGCCTTGTCTCTGAAGGATTGAGCTCGGCAGACGTGGACAAAATGAAAGGCGACGTAGCGATTGGTCACACGCGCTACAGCACCGCCGGCTCATCCACAATCGAGAATGCGCAGCCGGTGCTCGCGCGCTTCAGGGACGGACACATCGCGCTCGCCCACAACGGCAATCTCACGAACGCCAGCGAGATGCGTCACGAGCTCGAGAATCACGGGTCGATCTTCACGTCCACGATGGACTCGGAAGTTCTCGTGCATAGGATTGCGCGGTCGAACGCAGATACGCCTGAAGGGCGGCTTGCTGACGCGCTTTGCGATGTCGAAGGCGCATACTCACTTGTCGTGACCATCGGCGACACACTGCTCGCAGCGCGCGACCCGAGAGGGTGGCGTCCCCTTGTAATGGGAAAGCTCGGCGACTCCTATGTGTTCGCCAGCGAAAGCTGCGCACTCGACATTGTCGGAGCGGAAACTATTCGCGAGGTAGAACGGGGAGAGATCGTAGCCGTCGACCGGCAGGGCATGCGATCTTCGCGGCCTCTTGCGCCTAAGGAAAGCCGCCGGTGTGTGTTCGAGTTCGTTTACTTCGCCCGACCCGACAGCCGCGTATTCGGACGGTCAGTAGATCGCGCGAGACGGCAGCTCGGAAGACGCCTTGCTCGCGAGTTCCCTGCCCCGACGGCAGAGCTCGTGTTCTCGGTGCCGGATTCCTCAAACTCCGCGGCGCTGGGGTTCGCGGAAGAATCGAATCTTCCATATGAGCTTGCGTTAATTCGTAACCACTATGTTGGGCGCACGTTCATTCAGCCAACACAGGCTGGGCGTGATGCAAAGGTGAAAGTGAAATACAACGCGGTGCGCGAGGTCCTCCAAGGGAAAAGCGTTGTGATGGTCGACGACTCCATCGTCCGCGGAACCACAACGCGTGGGCTCGTCGCAATGGTTCGCGCTGCAGGCGCTCGCGAAGTTCACATGCGCGTGAGCTCGGCTCCGGTGACCGGACCATGCTATTAC
>DASROK010000467.1:0-3424 GCA_035646915.1 Gemmatimonadaceae bacterium | reverse complement strand
C
Source organism: Gemmatimonadaceae bacterium (assembly GCA_035646915.1). Lineage (GTDB taxonomy): Bacteria > Gemmatimonadota > Gemmatimonadetes > Gemmatimonadales > Gemmatimonadaceae > UBA4720. The sequence continues at coordinate 3,423 of DASROK010000467.1, read as the reverse complement.
CACCAGACGCTGCCGCGCAAACTCCTCCGCAAACTTCTCATCGTTGAGGAGGCCATTTCCGGCGAGGCGGTCAATCGTTTCATCAATTGCCGGCTTCTCGAAACCCTTCTGAGTCAGCTTTCTCGTCAGGTCGCGAGTCGTGTATGCTCTGGCGGTCAGAAGATTGAGAGCGTACTCGTATGGATTCTTGGCCATGCTGACCCTCTATCGCTTCTCGCGGCTCGTCTCTCGCTTCTCGCTGTCGCGGCGCGCGGCGCGCGGCGCGCTGATTTCAGCGCGAGAAGCGACATAAAAAAGTCGGGGCCGAACGCGACACCCGTTCCAGCGGAAACACCGGGCCTCCGCCAAACCGAACATCACATTCGACCCCTCGCGGACGCCAACCGGTAGCCGTGACCTCCGATGGGTGCCGCTTTCCTCTACCTGCTATTCCTCCGCCGCGTCTGCCTCAGACTCAGCATTCACAGCGCGAATTCCCAGAACAGTCTTAACCTTCTCCTCCACTTCTGCCAAGAGCGCAGGGTTGTCCTTGAGGTACATCTTGGCATTCTCGCGGCCCTGACCAATCCGCTGAGAGCCATAGCTGTACCACGCTCCCGACTTGTCGATGATACCAGATTCCGCCGCAATGTCCAGCACCAGCGACGCATGGCTGATCCCCTCGGCATACATAATATCGAACTCAGCCTGCTTGAACGGGGGGGCAACCTTATTCTTTACAACCTTCACCCGAACATGCGACCCGACGACGTCCTCCTTCTCCTTCACCGCGGCAATCCGGCGGATATCCAGGCGCACCGAAGCGTAAAACTTGAGAGCCTTTCCGCCGGTGGTGGTTTCAGGGTTGCCGAACATCACACCGATCTTCTCACGCAGCTGGTTGATGAAGATCACCGAAGTTCTCGAACGCGCGATTGCACCGGTGAGCTTCCTCAAAGCCTGGCTCATGAGACGCGCCTGAAGACCAACATGCGAATCCCCCATGTCACCTTCGATCTCAGCACGCGGCACAAGCGCAGCAACTGAATCGATCACCACAACATCGACTGCACCGGAGCGCACGAGAATCTCGCAGATCTCCATTGCCTGCTCACCAGTGTCAGGCTGTGACACCAGAAGGCTGTCGATATCGACTCCCAGCTTCTGCGCATAGTCGGTGTCGAGCGCATGCTCAGCGTCGATGTAAGCAGCAACTCCACCCGCACGCTGCGCATTCGCAACGACATGAAGACAGAGCGTTGTCTTTCCGCTCGACTCAGGCCCATAAATCTCTGTCACACGACCACGCGGAATTCCACCGACACCAATCGCCGCATCGAGATTGATTGCGCCCGTGGGAATCGAGTCGATCTTCACGCGCGACTCGGAACCCATCTTCATGATCGAACCCTTGCCGCAGTTCTTTTCGATCTGCGCAATGGCCAGGTTCAACGCTTTTTTCTTGTCTTCTCCCATAACCGATACCGCCATCTTCTCCATCCTCGCCGTTTGTCGTTGAATGCCTGGGATGCACAGAATTTACTGCTTTTCCCGACCCGAATAAAATACGAAGGGGCGGAAATAATTCAAGATCATCTCAGGTGAAATGCGTTCTCGATATGAATCACTTCGGTGGGACCCTGACCATAGATGACCCCAACAACATCGAACCGGAAACTGGCGACCGGCGACCCAAGACTGGTGACCGGCGGCCGGCATCGCGCCATCCAGTCACGCGCCGCACGAGCCATTTCCCGCTGTTTTCGCCAGTGCACCGCCCCCAGGGGCCCGCCGTAGCCTGACGAGACTCGAGTCTTTACCTCGACGAACGCAATGAGGCGTCCCTCAGCGCCCACGCGCTCCACAACGAGATCGATGTCACGATGACCACTCCGGAATCTCCGCTCAAGAACCCGCCAGCCCTTTCGAACCAGCCACTCCTCTGCGATCCGCTCGCCTCGCAACCCAAGCAACTGCCTTGCTGCTGTCATACGTGGCGAACCTATTTCTGTCAGCCTTCTCGAGAAGACTCAGTTCCAGTCTCGAGCAATCAAAAAACTCCAAATCGTAAGTACGGGTCAACACGGAGATCACGAAGGACACTAAGCATCCACGGAGAACTACAGGGATGCTTGTGAGTTATTGAGAAGGTGAGAAAAGCGCTGTTCTGTTTTCTTTAAAAAAAACAAACCAAAGAAACTGGGTTTCTCAGTAACTCAATAACTCACAAGTATCCCGTAGTTCTTCGTGGATGCTTAGTGTCCTTCGTGATCTCGCTGCTGACCCGTATCTACGTCCTTGGTCCGCAGATCCTTTCTAGATCATCAAGTCCTGCGAGAACATCGCGCGGGCGAGACCCGTCAGGTGGGCCGAGTATTCCCGCAGCCTGAAGCTGGTCGATGATTCGCGCGGCGCGACCGTAGCCAACTTTCAATCGCCGCTGCAGCAATGACGTCGAGCCCTGCTGATGCTGAATCACAACTTCAGCAGCTTCGCGGAACAGCTTGTCGCGATCGCCTGCCTCGCCGTCTTCGCCCTCGCCCGCCGTGCCGAGCTCTTCGGCTTCCTTCTTTCGTATCGTCTCGAGAATGTCGGCTTCGACTGTCTCCTCGAGGAAGAAGCCCTTTGCCTCTGCTTCAGCGCGCCGGGCGTTCTTCTTGTCGACGTACCAGTTGTTGAGACGCTCGGTGTCTTCACTCGAGATGAATGCGCCCTGCAGCCGCGAAGGCTCTGATTTTCCCGGCGGAACGAAAAGCATGTCACCATTCCCGAGCAGAGCTTCCGCTCCCATCGTATCGAGAATAGTCCGGCTGTCGATCTGCGACGCAACTCGAAACGCGATGCGGCTCGCAAAATTCGCCTTGATCAAGCCGGTGAGAACGTTCACGCTCGGCCGCTGAGTGGCGAGGATGATGTGAATCCCGATCGCGCGCGCTTTCTGCGCGAGCATCGCAAGCGGAGTTTCCACTTCGGCCTGCACGGTCATCATCAGATCTGCAAGCTCGTCGATGATGAGCACGATGTACGGAAGAATTCCTCCCTCGTAATCGAGATTCTCGAACGCGACGTCCGGACGTTTTGGATACTTGAGCTTTGTTCCGTCCTGCAGCTTGCGATTGAAGTCCTGGATGTTGCGCGCGCCGTTTGCTGCAAGCAGCTCGTAACGATCCTGCATCTCGAGAACTGCCCACTTCAACACTGATGCAGCATCGCGATTGTCGGTGACGACTTTGTGGCGCAGATGCGGAAGAACGTTGTATACCGAGAGCTCGACCATCTTCGGATCGACCATCAGGAAGCGCAGCGTCTTCGGCGTATGCCGGTAGATGAGACTTGTGATCAGCGTGTTGACGCAGACGGATTTTCCAGATCCTGTCGCCCCCGCAATCAGGAGATGCGGCATCTTCGCGAGGTCTGCGATCACGGCTCGGCCCTCGAGGTCTT
>DASROK010000466.1:0-2181 GCA_035646915.1 Gemmatimonadaceae bacterium | reverse complement strand
GAACATTTAGTGAGTCGCTATTTCTGCGGCACAGCGGCTGGTCGGCGCGTCATTTCACTTCCTCGACTGTGCCTTCGAGTGGATGCCATTCCTTATCGTTTGAAGCAAAGCCGTTGAGCTGCTTTGAAGCGAGATTCATCGCCACAGTGAGAGTGTATCCGTGCGATGAGAGGTACGACACGAGATAGATGTTGGGCGCGATTTCGAATGCTGCGTATTTGCTGCCCGGCATCTGGCTCGATGAACCGCCTTGTTGAGCGCTGCCGCCGGCTTCCTTGAAAGCGACTGTGCCGTCATTGGCAAATGTGTGCTCGTATGTCTTGCCCGCGGTCGGTCCGTCGCTGAACGTCCAATTGAATTTGCGTCCGGCGAGCGCGTTCGATGATTTTGCCATTTATGCTCCGCGGCGGCCGGATTTCTTTGAAGTCGAGTGAGGCTTGCCGCCCGGAATTGGTGCAGGCCGGAATCCTTTCACTTTTGGATTTTGCGGGTCTGCTGCCGGCGCGCCGGGTTTCTTCGCGGAGAAATCCGGAATGGGTTGATGATGTCCTTTTTTCTTCACGGCATTCGCTCCATTTGCAGTCAATCGCCCTGTAATTTCTGCGACTATATAGTTGTTTTAAGAGGACTGCTTCGAGACAGCAGCGCGAATGCGATCGATCTGACGAAGATGAACCAGATCATGACCCGCGTAGAGATTCAGCAAATGCCGCAGCGACTCCTCCCCGCGCTCGGAATGCAAACCGACACGATTCCAATCTTCGCCTGAAAGTCGCTCGAACAATCGCACGTTCGAGCGACGCACCATCGTGAATTCCTCGAGCGCTTCCTTAGCATTCGCATTCGCGTACCCGAGCCGCTCTGCCCACAAATCCTGATCGTAAGCCGTGAGCGGCGGACGATCGTGCGTCATCACCATGCGAAAACGATTACCACCGACGAGCTCCGAATCAGCAAGATGCTGAATGACCTGAGCAATCGACCATTTCCCCGGAGCTTCAGGAATCTTCAGTTGTGGCTCAGGTACTTCCAGCACGACCTGCGACAGCATCTTGGGCGTTGAGCGAAACACTTCCATCGGATCGCGATCACCGAGCGCTCGGAGAATGGATGCGATGTACGCCTGCGCCTGCGGTCCGTTCGCCGTTCCCGAAGGATTCGCGAACTCGGACATTAGCGCCCCCCGGTCTTGCCGTTGGGCGACGACTTTCCCTGAGGCGTGAACACGTCGACTGAAAGCGTGAACGTGCGCTGCTCCGACGGCTGAAGCGCGCCCACTCCTATCTGCTGGCGCGCTACCTCCTCACCACGCTCGTTCTTGATGGTGAGCATCATCGAATACTCCCACGGCTCGCCGACTTCCGGATGTCGCACACTCCCTTCCACTTTCAAAGCGGAAAAACTCGGATGCGTATTCTCCGAAAGCCGGTGATCGAATCTCAGATGGTGCCGGCAGATAGGACAAACGTTGGCACTCTCGAGAATCGTTGCCTTGCAATGCGGACAGCTGCGCGTCGCGCCGGGCGCGCTGACACGCGCGGTACTCATGCCGCCGAGCCGCTCTCCATTCTCATGTCGGAGCGAGCAGGCTTGCTCTCCCAACCGAACTCAGCCTGGCCACGCATGCGAGATCCCGCCGCAACAGTAAGCGATCCGGCATTGAGATTCCCGTTGAGCACTCCGGTCTGCTGGAGCTCCACTCTCTGCGCTTGATCGATGTTTCCCTCGAGCTCTCCACCGATGATCACAGTCGCGGCACGAACGCCGCCGGTGAGCTTTGCTCCGGGCTCGATCGTGAGATTCCCCTTCACATGAACATCACCCTGGAAGTTTCCGGCGATGCGCACACTTCCCGCGCCCTCGATCTGTCCCTGGATCGTGAGTCCAGCCGCGATCACCGACTCTTTCTCAGATTCGGAAGAGGACATCGGTCGCCGAGGTGTGTCGTAGCTCGAATCGAGATCGGGCCGAAGCTCCGACGGTGTTGGTGCTGGGCGGACTGGCGTAACTGGAGCCGCGTCCTTAGTGCCGGAGGTCTGTTCCTTCCAGATTGCCATGGCTTCTGCTTCCTATCTTGGGCGGATGATTCCAGGAAAGTGGGTCCACGGCACCTGCACCCGCCACGGGAGTCGTGCGCCCATCGGTAACCCGTTCAAGATAGGCTATTTACCTACACAAGGA
>DASROK010000465.1:0-10142 GCA_035646915.1 Gemmatimonadaceae bacterium | reverse complement strand
TCCTGAAGCGCGGCAGCTCACGAAGGGAATCGAGGTCGGTATCGTGCTCGACCCAATCCTTCTGGCCGTATCCCTTATCGACCGCTTTCTCCAGGCAGTCGAGCGCCTCGTTCGGATTTCCAAGCTTGGCATACATGCATGAGATGTTGTACAAAAGGAGCGGATCGTCGGGATTGATCATGAGCGCACGCCGCGCGTACTCGGTGGCTTTTTCCCTCTGATCCAGGTTCGCGGATGCAATCGCCCCCAACTGACATGCCCTTGCGTCATCCGGGTTGAGCTCGAGCCGCTCGTCGATAAGGCGGAGAGCCTTGTTATACATCGAGAGGCCTTCATCCTTGCGGCCCAGTGACAGAAAGCACTGGGCAAGAAAATAAGGTGCCTGGAAATCCTCGGGACGTAATGCCGATGCCCGTTCGAACAGCTTGGCACCTTCCGCGAATTCCCCTTGCGCAAAGCGCGCACGTCCATAATGATAGGCAGCCTCGTAAAGCTTCGGGTCCAGCTTCATCGCGAACTCGAACTCCCGCTCCGCTTCCTTGAATCTCATGCTCAGCGAATGCGCGAGACCTGACGAAAGATGCGCCTCAGCCAGGTCAGGTCCGAGCTCCAGCGCTCTTCGACTTGCCGCATTTCCCTGAGTGAGATTCTGCTCTCTTGCATCGCAATTCATGTACAGAAGGGAACAGCTGTCCGCGAGCCCCGCGTACGCGCGGGCGTACTCAGGGTCGATCTCGATCGCCCGCCTGAACATCTGCCGCGCATACTCGAGCCCGCTCCGGCTCCACAAATGAATGAACTGGCGCCCTTTCAGGTAAAACTCGTATGCCTGAAGGTTCACCGAGCGATCGCGCTCGATGACCTTCTTTTCGTCATCGCTGAGAATCACGCGGAGCGAGTCGAAGATCGCCTGCGAGATCTCATCCTGGATCGCGAATACGTCTTCCATGTCGCGATCGAATTTTCCCGACCAGAGCTGGTAACCGTCAGCGACGTTGATGAGCTGCGCGCCAATTCGCAGCTTGTTGCCGATTTTTCGAACACTTCCCTCGAGAACTGTCGAGACCTTGAGCTTGCGACCAATGTCGCCGATATCTTCGCTCTTGCCCTTGAAAACGAATGACGAGGTTCGCGACGCGACACGGAGCGATTGAATTCGCGAGAGTGCGTTGATGAGCTCCTCGGCCATGCCGTCTGTGAAGTACTCACTTTCTGGATCGGCGCTCATGTTTGTAAACGGCAGCACGGCAATGGATTTCGCAGCAGAAACCACAGGCTGAGGAACCGTCGCGGTATCGCTCGGCGTTGCGAGCATCTCACTTCCCAGCGCCTGTGCGAAGAGCGCGGTAGTGGCAAAGCGAGCTTGTGTGTCTACTGAGAGCGCCCTCGTCACGGCGCGTTCGACGTGATCGGGAACCGTGCCTCGCACGGCTCTCAACGGCTTTGCAGTCTCCGTGAAACGTTTTGTCATCACAGCTGCAGCCGTTGCTCCGTCGAAGGGCCGCTCCCCCGCGAGCATCTCATAGAGGACACATGCAAGACTGTACTGGTCGCTTTGCCCATCGAGGTTCTGCTCCCCGGCTGCCTGCTCGGGACTCACGTATGCGGGCGTTCCGACCATCATTCCTGCCTGCGTGATGGTGTCGTTCGAAGCTGAGCTCACGGCCTTCGCAATACCGAAATCCATCACCATTGCTTCGCCTTCATACAGCATCACGTTCTCGGGCTTGATGTCCCGATGAACGATTTTCTGGCGGTGAGCGTAATCGAGGGCCGACGCGATGGATTTCGCATGATGCACGGCTTCGTGAACCGAAAGCTGCTTTTCCCGGTCGAGCCGCTCGCGGAGAGACTCGCCCTCGACGTACGGCATCACATAGTAGAGAAAGGAGTCCGCTTCTCCGCTGTCAAACAGCGGCAGGATGTGAGGATGGTTCAGTCGGGCGACGAGCTTGATCTCCCGGAGAAATCGCTCCGCCCCAAGGGACGCGGCAAGATCGGGGTGGAGGACTTTCAGCGCGACGACGCGGTCGTGCTTGCAATCCTGCGCGAGATACACCGTCGCCATTCCGCCACGCCCAAGCTCGCGGTCGATACTGTATGAGCCTGTGACCGCTTTGCGGAGATTCTCGATGGGCAGAGCCATGCGTTCAGTGTCTCCGGTCGGGGTTCAGCGAAGTTAGGTACGGGGCGAGTGCCGTCAAGTCGGCGTTTTCCTCCCTCAGTCCGGGATTCCTGGCCAAAACCGCGCAAAAAAATCTGGCGCACAGGGAGAAACGATGCTACGTAGGAATACGTATCACGCGTGTTACAGGGACGACGTAGCGTCATGCCGTCTTGAACGAAAGAGGATCTGTATGCCGGTGAGAAATCTGTCGCTGTTGCCGTCAATACTGGCGATCGCAACTTCAACGTCTGCGACTCTCGTCGCGCAAGAGACGTCAACTCGCGTGGACAGGGACAAACACGAAGTTTCCTTCGTTGTGTCCCCATTCAGCATCCCTCCGATGGATCACCACGCGATGATGAGTCACAGCTCGATGCAGATGGGACACGAAGAAAGCGTGCGAACGCTGTATCAATTCGAATGGCCGGTGGACGGATACGCCAAGGGCTTTCGCGTCGAAGTTCGTGATGCAAAAGGAAAAATTCTTCCGACGACGCTGTTGCATCATGTCACAGGCGTGAATCTCGACCGCCGACAGTACATCTATCCATCGTCTGAAAGACTGTTTGGAATAGGGAAAGAGACCGAAGCAGTTCTGCTTCCCGGTCAGCTTGCCGTTCCGCTCGAAAAGGGCCAGCGGATCGGTTATTACGTCGCGTGGAACAATGACACCGGCCGTGAGCTGAAAGGTGTGAGCGTCAATGTGATCATGACGTGGGTGCCGGCGTCCGTTTCCAGGCAGCTCATCGCGGTTCTTCCCGTATGGCTCGACGTGAACAACGAAGTGGGCGGCACCAACACCTTCGATCTGGCTCCCGGAAAATCGATGAAGTCGTTCGAGTTCGTGCCCCCAGTGGGTGGACGCATTCTGGGAATCGGCGGCCACCTGCACGACTATGGCGTTGCGATGCGCCTCGAGGACGCGGAATCCGGTGCGGTGCTGGTGCGTCTCCCGGCAACGCTCGACAACGGCGGCAGGATCATGTCGATGGCGAGAAAATTCTATGCGTTCAATGCGATAAAGCTCAGGGAAGGCCATCGATACAGGGTTGTAGCGGAATATGACAGTCCGCTGCGCGAGGTTGTGCCGAAAGGAGCAATGGGAAACATGTTTGCAGTGATTGCACCGGATGACCTCAAACGCTGGCCTGCGATCGATCCGTCAGACCCGTTGTTCAAGCGCGACATGGCCTCACTCGGGATCGTGTTCACGAGCCGCCGAGGAACCCAGTGACCTGACCGACAGGCAATCGTCATAAGTGGCGCCCCGTGAGTTACCGGAGCGCCATTATTCATTCTGGCCGGTTGCCGACATCGACTGACGTTCGCTTGTCTCGTGGCCGGTCAATCAAGGACGCGTTCTTCGGAGCGCGTTCTTTTTTATTACAGCGAGTTAGCAGAGGGCGACGCCTTGCAGCGTCGCCACGCTAGAGATAGCAGAGACGAGCGCAAATTCGGTAGTTTCTGCGGATGTCTGATGATCATCCGCTGAGATGGCGCACGCTCGCTTTGTTATCGATTGCCGAACTGCTGGGGATGTCGCTGTGGTTTGCGGCGAGCGCGGTGTCGGGCCCGCTTGGTGAACGGTGGTCACTGAGTGCGAGTCAAACTGGCTGGCTCACTACGATCGTTCAGCTTGGATTCGTTGCGGGAACAGCGGTGTCGGCGATGCTCAATCTCGCGGACGTTTTTCCATCGAAACGACTGTTCGCGAGTGCTGCATTCCTTGGTGCACTTGTGAACGCTGCGATTCTCTTAGCGCCGTCGTATGCGATCGCACTGGCATTGCGATTTCTGACTGGATTCTGCCTGGCAGGAGTCTATCCGCCGGCAATGAAGATGATCTCGACCTGGTTCAAGTCGCAGCGAGGCCTGGCGATCGGCACGATTGTCGGAGCGCTCACCGTCGGCAAAGCCACTCCGTATCTCGTGCACGCAATGCCTCATGTGGGCGTTGACGCGGTGATTCTCACTGCGTCAGCCGGGGCGCTGATTGCAGGGTTGGTTGTACTGGTGGGATTCCATGACGGCCCATTCCCGTTTGCGCCGCGACCGTTCTCGTGGGGGCTTGTTGGAACTGTCGTCAGCGTGAAAGAGTGGCGGCTTGCGACCGGCGGATACCTCGGCCACATGTGGGAGCTGTACGCATTCTGGACGTGGATTCCTGCATTTCTCGCTGCGAGCGCTGCAGCGTCGACTGCCAGTCATGAATCCGCACGGATGGTTTCATTCATTGCGTTTGGTGTGATCGCAGTAGGAGGCGCAGGCTGCGTGTGGGGCGGGCTGTATGCCGACAAGAGATCGCGCGAACGACTGGTAACGATATCTCTCGTTGTCAGCGGCGCATGCTGTTTGATCGTCGGGCTCTTGTACGGCAAGTCGATCTGGCTTCTCGCGCCGCTCGCACTTGTCTGGGGATTCTTTGTGGTCGCTGACAGCGCTCAGTTCAGTGCGCTCGTGACAGAGTCGGTGCCTGCGCACGCGGTTGGAACTGCGTTAACGGTGCAGACATCGATTGGATTCTTACTGACGATGGTGACCATTCAACTCGTCAGCGCTGTTGCAGCGCGAACAGGGTGGCAGTGGGCGTTCGCGCTTCTTGCGATTGGGCCTATTGCTGGAATTGCAGCGATTCGCCGCTTGTCTGCCGCGAAGCAAGCGATGCTTTCCACTGGAAGTATCCCATAGCGGAAAGAATCAGGAACACCAGATAGAGCGCGGCCGTGAGGTAGAGCGACTTGTAGATGTACACACCGATGTACACGACATCGACTGCCACCCAGATGATCCAGTTCTCGAGAAGCTTGCGCGTCATCATCCACTGTGCGGAGAGACTTACACTCGTGGTCATCGCGTCGACGTAGGGCAGGGCGGCGTCTGTAGTTCTGGCGAGCACCGTTCCAATTATCCCTGTTCCGGCGATCACTATCCCCACAAGCAGCAGTCCAACCCGCCCGGATGTCCTCGAGACCGGAAGCTCGGTACGATTCTTTCCTCCGTACAGCCAGTGGTACCAGCCATACGCGTTCAAGACCACGTAGATCACCTGAAGTCCGGTATCCGCGTACAGCTTGGCCGCGAAGAACACGAAGATGTACATGCCCGTGTTTACGATGGCCGTGGGCCAGCTCCAGATATTCTGCCTGACGCTCAGGAAAACACTGATGACGCCAAAAACAGCAGCAATAGTCTCGATCGGATCTATGTGCATTAGAGAACCAGAAATGCGGTACCGGGTACCGGAAAAACCAGAACCGCGGTACAGGGCACCGGAAAAACCAGAACTGCGCTGCCGGGTACCGGAATGAGCGGGGAATATAGACGCAGCGTCCGCGCATCGTATTTTCCTTCGATGCCATTCCGTTTCCTCCGCATCGGTCTTCTGGCGCTGTCGCTCGGCGGATGCAGCGTTCTACAGCGAAAGCCGCCTGAGCCTGTCAATACTCCCGAACTGCCCACTGCGAATGACGATGCGTTCGATTCGCTCATGGTGGACGTTCAGAAAGTCGACACGACTATTGTCGTCGATCTTCGTTACGCGACGCCGAACAACTTCACGGGCGCTCCTCTGCCCGGATATCAAGCCAATCGCGCGTATCTAAGGGCCGAAGCGGGGTCAGCTCTCGCGGTAGTGCAGGAAGATCTCAAGCTGCAGGGGTTGGGACTCAAGATTTTCGACGCGTATCGCCCGGTTCAGGCCAGTGAAGCGATGGTCGCGTGGACTCAGAAGGTGAATCGTCCTGATTTGCTGCGCGACGGCTACATCGCTTCGCGCTCGCGACACAACCTCGGCGTCGCAGTCGATTTGACTTTGATCAATCTCGCAACGAAAGCGGAAATTTCGATGGGAACCCCGTTCGACATGTTCTCCATCGCGGCGCACACAAAGAACTCATACGGAGTGATCAAGAAAAATCGGGAGCTGCTGAAGAAAGTGATGGAGCGGCAGGGATTCGTGAACTATGAGAAGGAATGGTGGCACTACTCCTATACGGTGCAGAATCCCGTGCGGTTCGATAAGGTCATCAGGTAAAGCAAAAAAATACCCGGTGAGTGGCGAGCAATGAGTTACCAGAATCTCAGCACTGAGTACCGAGTTCGAACTGAGTTTCTCAGCACTCAGTTCTGGTAACTCATTGCTCGCCACTCACCGGGTTTCTTCCTCCGCCGAAGTTTCAGCAATCGCAGGAAGGTTCGATGCAGTCAGCTCCCGATTCAACGCCGGGAGAGACTGCGAGAGTGCTGAGCGAATTTTAGCGATCTCTGCCTGGAGCTGCTTTGAAAGCACGTTGTACACTTCAACAGTCTGATCCGTTGGCCGAGCGTCTGCGCTCGCAGCAACGCCGCCGAGTGCGGCGATCTTGTTGTTCAGCCTGATTGGATAGTTCAGCGGATCCTGTCCAGAGCGGTTCTTCGTCTGATAGATCTTTTCTTCCGCTTGAGTCAGAGCGGTCATCATTCCGCCGGCCGCTGCACGGAAGCTTTCGCGCTTTCCTTCAGGCAGCTTCGAGGTTCGGTCGGCGATCTGTGACCTGATGTTGCGCACGAGCTTGATCGCATCGTTTGCCTTGCTGGTTTCGTCCCGCACCTTGATCAGGAACGCGAACTGCTGCTCGAGATCCGCCTGCGTTGCTTTCGAGCGTGGATCCTTCACCACCTTGAACGTTTGCGTTTGAGGAGTCCCGTTCACTTTCATGCGCACCGTGTAACTCCCTGGCACTGCAACAGGCCCCTGAGTTCCACCGGCCCACAGAATCATGTTCTGGAAGGTGGAAGCTTCGGGATAACGAAGGTTCCATGAAAAAGTGTTGAGTCCCGCCTTGTTGGAAACGCGCGGCGGCGCAGGTGTGCGACGCGGACCTTCCTCCGCCGTCTCCTCACTGCGCGCTTCGCTTCGCTGTGATGAATCAGGGCGCGCACCGGCCTTCTTCAGGCTGTCCGTACGAGCTGCCTGACGGAGGGAATCGCGCGCAGCCTTCGGATCCTGCGCGCTCGTGAAGCTGCGGATGACTTTTCCCGATGGATCCAGAAATTCCATCGTCACGGCCTGGTTTGGCTGCTTGAGCCAGTAGTACACAATCGTACCCGATGGCGGGTTCGATCCGGTTGGATGATCACCGGATGCACCGTTCCCACCGCCGCCGCCGAAGTTTGCGCGATACACATCGCGCGGCTTGAAGAGATGCGATGCCGAGGCGGTAATGGTCGAATTCATCTGCCGCAGCGCAGAAAGGTCATCGAGAATCCAGAATGATCGTCCATGCGTAGCCGCAACGAGATCGCCTTCCTTCACGGCGAGATCGTGAACGGGAACGATGGGAAGATTGCGGCGGAGCGTCTGCCAGCTGTCACCGTCATTGAAGCTCACCCACACACCCTTCTCGGTTCCTGCGTAGAGCAGGCCGCGCCTGACCGGATCTTCGCGCACAACGCGCGTGAACTCATCGGCAGGAATGCCGGTAACGATGAGCTTCCACGTCGCACCGTAATCGGTGGTTCTGTAGATGTACGGCTTGAGATCGTCCATTTGATAGTGATTCGATGCGACGTACGCAGTTCCTGGAGCGAAGTTCGATGCTTCGATCATCGAGATGCGGCTCCATGCGGGAATATTCGGCGGAGTGACGTTCTTCCATGTCCTGCCGTTGTCGCGAGTCACGTGCACGAGGCCGTCATCCGATCCGGCCCAGATCACACCAGCGGTGACAGGAGATTCTGCAATCGTAAACACTGTCGCGTAGTACTCGACCGATGTCTGATCCTTGGTGATCGGCCCGCCCGACGGACCGAGCGTCATCGGATCGTGTCGCGTGAGATCCGGACTGATCGGCTCGAAAGACTGCCCGTCGTTACGTGAGCGAAAAATCACGCTGCTGCCGACATACAGTGTCTTCGGGTCGTGCGGAGAGATGACAATTGGGAATGTCCACTGAAAGCGATACTTTGCATCTGCCGCGTCATGACCCATAGGGTTATCCGGCCACGGATTCACGTTGCGCTCGAAACCCGTGCGCTGATCGTGACGAGTGAGAAGTCCGCCGTATGATCCGGCGTAGATGATCTCCGGATCATCAGGCCGCACAGCGATGTACCCACTCTCACCTCCACCGACGTCATACCACTGCTCGATTCCGATTCCTCCAGCGGAGCGACTGGGTCCGCACAAAGTGGAATTGTCCTGCTGCGCTCCGCAGACGCGATATGGAAAATGATTAGTCGTTACCACGTGATAGAACTGCGCGGTTGCCTGATCCTGCTCCGTCCATGTCCGCCCATTGTTGAACGAAACATTCGCACCGCCGTCATTCGCGTTGATCATGCGATTGTTGTCGAGCGATGAAATCCAGAGATCGTGATTGTCGCCGTGCGGAACCGAGATCGACCGGAAAGTTTTTCCGCCATTCGTCGAGCGATACATCCCTGTGTTCAGCGCGTAGACAGTGTTCGTGTCTTTCGTGTCCGCATAAATGCGGGTGTAATACCATGCGCGCTGACGGAGATTTCTCTCGCTGTTGGTCTTTGTCCACGTCGCACCGCCATCGTCGGATCTGAACACGCCGCCCGAATCAGCTTCAATCAAAGCCCAGACTCGTTTCGAGTTCGCTGGAGAGACAGTCACACCGATTTTTCCAAGCACACCCGTCGGCAAGCCGGGATTGCGCGTGATGTTGTTCCATGTCTCACCGCCGTCGGTAGACTTGAACAGGCCACTGCCAGTTCCCCCTGATACGAGCTTCCATGGCTGCCGGTAAGCGTGCCAGAATGCGGCGTAGAGCGTGTTGGGATCATTCGCGTCCATTGCAAGATCGATAGCCCCTGCACTGTCGCTCTGATAAAGAATCCGGCGCCAGCTCTTTCCGCCGTTCTCTGATTTGAAAACACCGCGTTCTGTATTCGGTCCCCAGACGTGACCGAGTGCCGCGACGTAAACGACATCAGGATTTTTCGGATGCACCCGGATTCGTCCGATCTGTCTGGTGTCGCCGAGGCCGACGTAGTCCCAGGTTTTCCCGGCGTCAGTCGATTTCCAGACTCCGTCACCGTGCGTGACGTTTCCGCGAATGTCCTCTTCGCCCGTTCCGACGTAGACGATGTCAGGATTTGATTCTGCGACTGCAATCGCGCCGATCGATCCGCCGAAGTACTTGTCGGTAGTCGGCTCCCATGTCATTCCGCCGTCGGTTGTCTTGAACACTCCGCTACCGGTTGTTCCGAAGTAGTACTCCCACGGCCGGGTGCTCGAGCCCGCGACTGCATCGGACCGTCCTCCGCGAAACGGCCCGATTTCGCGCCACTTGAGAGCGGAGAATACGGCTGTGTCGTAGGGTGCCGTCGATGCCGGCGTCTGTGCCGTTGAGATTGAAGGGGAAGCGATCGCAATCGCAAAAAGAACTGCTCTACAGGATCGGGTGCTCACAGTTTTGCTCCAGGTCAGCATTCAGCATTCAGTATTCGTTCACGGCTCATAACTAGCGGCACGCGAGTCGCATCTGCAAGATGAGAAAGCAACCATCTGGAGACGTGATGCACTCGCCATCGAACAGACCTGAACAGATCAACGACATGCTCGACCCTCACCGCCGCGAAGAAATAGCAGGCGCTGCAGTCGAGATTACGGGCCGGCTCTTTCAGAAGGGGATCGAGGTCAGCTCGGATGAAGATCCTGCCGACCTGGCGGATCTGCTGAGTGCCGTCGAGCGTTTTGAAAGGGCAGTAGAGAATCGCGGCGGCGACCTGTTCGTGAATTCGCCGACATCTACAGATCCGCAGGATCCGGCGTTCGTTCTGCCGGCGCGGCGCGCTGATGAATCAGTTCGCGACTACATCGCGCACATCAATGAAGCGTCCGCGATGCTCGAGGAGCCGAGGCGGATCTAGGGTTCTTCTCCCCGCTTCCAGTTTCCGGAAGCACCGCCGGATTTTTCCACCAGCGCAATGGAGGTGATCGACATTCCGCGGTCGATCGCCTTTGCCA
>DASROK010000464.1:0-3329 GCA_035646915.1 Gemmatimonadaceae bacterium | reverse complement strand
GAATAACATTGTGCGACGCCGCACTGTGAGCTTTGATGGGAATCGTCACCGAGTGGAAGACCTTCAACAAACAGCAGCGAAACGCTTTCATCGCCAGCTATCTGGGATGGATGCTCGATGCGTTCGATTTCTTCCTCATGGTATTCGTTCTCCGCGCTGTTGCTGCGGAGTTCCACTCGGACGTAAAGGCTGTCTCCGTTGCAGTTACGCTGACGCTCGCGATGCGGCCCTTGGGCGCGCTGGTGTTCGGAATTCTTGGCGACCGCTTCGGGCGTCGCCCTGTGCTGATGGCGGACATCCTGCTCTTCTCGGTACTCGAGCTCGCCTCGGCATTTGCGCCCACCCTGACTGCACTGCTGATAATCCGCGCCGCATTCGGATTTGCAATGGGCGGCGAATGGGGACTCGGCGCGTCACTCACCATGGAGACAATCCCGACTAAGTCGCGCGGTGCCGTGTCGGGTGTTCTTCAGGTTGGCTATCCCTCAGGATTTCTGCTCGCTTCGATCGTGTACGGACTTCTCTCCGATCACATAGGCTGGCGGGGAATGTTCATGGTCGGCGTGCTTCCGGCGCTCCTCGTGGTGTTCATTCGGCGAAACGTCGAGGAATCTCCCGCATGGCACCGCATGCGTGCGCGCCCGCGTCTGCGTCTCGGAACCCTGGTGCGAAATCACTGGACGCTGTTCGCTTACGCGGTCATACTCATGACGGCGTTCAATTTCTTCAGCCACGGCACGCAGGATTTGTATCCCACGTTCCTGCAGGCTCAGCACAAGTTCGGCACGCACACTGTCAGCACGCTTGTCATCATCGCAAACCTGGGCGCGATCGCTGGCGGACTGTCGTTCGGTGCTTTTTCACAGCGTGTAGGGCGGCGCCGCGCAATAATTACCGCCGCGTTGCTTGCACTTCCAATAATTCCACTGTGGGCATTCAGCACTAATCTCGTACTTCTCGCGATCGGAGCATTTCTAATTCAACTTTGCGTGCAGGGAGCGTGGGGTGTCGTTCCGGTTCACCTGAACGAGCTCTCTCCTGACGAAGTACGTGCGACATTCCCGGCATTCACCTACCAGCTCGGAAATCTCCTGGCATCAGCAAATGCCACACTGCAGGCAGGTTTTGCGGAAGCTCGCGATAATAATTACGCGCTGGCGCTCGCAGTAGTTGCTGCACTTGCCGCGCTATCGGTGGCAATTCTGACCTTTGTTGGACGCGAGAAGCACAGCGTCGAGTTCGGGGCCGCTACCTCGACAAGTGAAAATGGAAAAGGGGCGCGAACCACATTGATTTTGTAGCAAACCCGCGGTCGCGAGAATCCGATCGCTCATTTACAAATACATCCGTATTGTCAGGGGCGCCAACACCGACTCGCTTCCCAATGGAAAGAGCTGATCCAACTGCGCTTCTCACGGAGTGGCGCAATGGTAATCGTGACGCGCTCGACAAGCTGTTTCCGCTGGTCTACAACGATCTGCGCCGCCGTGCGCGCGCGTATCTGCGCGGACAGCCCGCCGGCCACACGCTCAACACCACTGCGCTGGTACACGAGACTTACCTCAAGCTCGTCGCGGTCGAGCGCATCAAGTGGGAAGACCGTGCGCACTTCCTGGCACTCGCTGCTTCCGCAATGCGTCACGTTCTGATTTCATACGCCAGGCGCAACGATTCCCTCAAGCGCGGCGGCAAAGTTGCCGTCAGTCTTGAAGAAGCACTCGTCCTCACGGATACGGGCGCGGATCAGATGCTCGCGCTCGATGATGCTCTCGGAAAGCTCGCCGCGCTGAACGAGCGACTGAGCCGCACTGTTGAGCTTCGCTTCTTTGGCGGACTGACTGTGGAAGAAACCGCAGAGGTTCTCGAAGTCGCCCCCAGCACCGTCAAGCTCGATTGGCAGAAAGCAAAAGCCTGGCTGTACCGGGAGTTATCAGAGTAATGACAAACCGCGCCGCGAAAGAACATTGGGTTCAGGTCGAGGCTGTTCTCGGAGCGTTGCTCGATGTTCCGACGCAAGAGCGGCCCGCTCTTCTCGAAAAACTAAGCGCAGATGACCCTACACTGAGAAAGGAAGTGGAGTCGCTCATCGATGCACACAGCCGCGCAGGAAATTTCCTCGAGGACTCAGCCGCTCAGTTCGCTGCATCTCACATGATCGAAGCCGACAGCGCCGGGGACCGGGCGCATCTGCCAGGCACCGTCATCGGTCGCTACCGGCTTCTCGAAGAAATCGGCCGAGGCGGGATGGGATCTGTATGGCTGGCAGAGCGCGCCGATGGCCAATTCGATCAGCGAGTTGCGCTGAAGCTCGTCAAGCGCGGAATGGACACCGATGAAATCCTCGCTCGTTTTCTTCGCGAGCGGCAGATACTGGCGCGCCTCGAACATCCAAACATTGCACGCCTCCTCGACGGGGGCGTAAGCGAAGACGGCAGACCGTATTTCGCCATGGAGTACGTCCCGGGTATTTCCATCACTGCCTATTGCGACAGGCAACGCGCCTCAATCGAGGAACGGCTTCGCCGTTTCATTCCCGTTTGTCGTGCTATCGAGTACGCGCACCGAAACCTCATTGTTCATCGTGACCTGAAGCCTTCCAACGTCGTTGTCGATGACGACGGGAACGTCAAGCTTCTCGACTTCGGGATTGCAAAACTTCTGGGAGACGAAGACGCTGCAGGCCATCACACGGGCGGAGCGAGCCGCCTGATGACTCCGGAGTATGCGAGCCCGGAGCAACTTGCAGGATCGCGTATCACGACGGCCAGCGACATCTATCAGCTTGGCGCTCTGCTTTACGAGCTGCTGACAAGTCATTCGCCGAACCCCGGGGATCGCGTTACACCGTCCGAGGCGAGACACAACACGCCTGCTCTCTCGCTCGTTCGTCCGTCCGCTGCAGTCAGGCGGAAAAGCGCAATCACCGATGTTGAGGGTCAGCCCCACGTTCGCGACGCGGTGAGCATTGCTGCCAATCGTGCCACCACACCGGAGCGACTTCAGCGGACGCTGAAAGGAGACCTGGACGCAATCGTGCTCACCGCAATGAGGAATGAGCCCGACCTGCGGTACCCCACGGCGGAGTCGATTGCGGATGACATCGAGCGACACCTCACCTTCGAGCCAATTCGCTTTGGAAGCGACAGTTTATCGTATCGCGCATTGAAGTTCGTGCGTCGCCACCGGCTTCGCGTGGCGTCCGCAACATTGATCGTGCTGGCGCTGATATCCGGAATCTCGATATACACGATTCAGGTAAGGAAGGAGCGCGAATTTGCCCAACTCGAGGCTGCGAAGTCGGCGCAGAATGCTCAGCTGCTCGGTGGCTT
>DASROK010000463.1:0-2488 GCA_035646915.1 Gemmatimonadaceae bacterium | reverse complement strand
GGACATGCACGTCAGCCATGAACACCATTTCAACTTCGAGCGACCCTGCTCCTTCGCAATGATCACATCGCCCGCCTTCAACATTGAAGCTGAACGTACTCGGCGTGTATTTCCGCTGGCGCGCGACAGGCGCATCGGCGAAGATCTGGCGAATCTGATCGAATGCCTTGATGTAAGTGACCGGATTCGAGCGCGGCGATTTACCGATCGGACTCTGATCGATCATCACGACTTCGTCTATCGCATCCCAACCTGTGATCGATTCGTAGGCGCCGACTGATTCGCCAAGGTGGCGCTTGGCGGAGTTTTCACCTTCGAGCTGCGTCTCGAGCGCGCGATACAGCACATCGTGTACGAGCGTGCTTTTTCCGGATCCTGAAACGCCCGTAACGACAGTCATCGCAGCAAGCGGAATGCGAATGTCGACGCCCGTGAGATTGTGCTCGCGCGCGCCAGTGAGCGTGATCCAGCGCGGCCCAAGGCGTCGCCGCTCGAGCGGAAGTGGAATCTCCCGGACACCCGTCAGGTATTGACCTGTGAGAGGGCTCTCCCGTACGCGCGACATCGGCCCTGCGAACACAACCTGTCCGCCGTGCTCGCCGCTCCCGGGGCCAAGCTCCACCATGAAGTCAGCAACTTCGATTGCGGCGGGATCGTGCTCGACGACGAGAACGCTGTTGCCCGAATCGCGAAGTCGATGGAGCAGCGCAAGCAGGCGGCCCATGTCGCGCGAATGCAAGCCAATCGACGGCTCGTCGAGAACGTAGAGCGTGTCTACGAGCTGCGAGCCGAGTGAATTGGCGAGACCGATTCGCTGCGCTTCTCCGCCCGACAATGTTTTTGCGGCGCGATTCAGGGAGAGGTAATCGAGACCAACATCACGAAGAAAACGAATCCTTTCACGCGCTTCCTTGAGGATCGTATCAGCGACGCTTTGCTCGAATGGTGAGACAACGAGGCTCTCAATCCACTCGCAAAGCCGCGCGATGGAGATGTCGGAGACTTCAGCGATCGTCTTGTTGTCGACGCGAACGTTCAGCGCTTCGGGCTTGAGCTTGGAGCCGTGACAGTCAGGACATTCCTGCGCAGTCTGATATTGTCTCAGGAAAATTCTGATGTACTGCTTGTATCGCTTTTCCTCGAGATCTTTCAGGAAAGGAAAGATTCCCTTGTACCCGCGTGTGCGAGCGTTGAGCAGCATGTGCTGCTGTGATGTCGTGAGGCTTTTCCACGGGCGATCCAGCGGAATTCGTTCACGACGCGCAAAATCCGCGAGGGCGCGGCGTTTGTTGTCGTAGCGTGGCTTGGTCCACGGATCGATTGCGCCGTCACGCAGCGTGCGATCCGGATTGCAGACAATCAGTGACGCATCGTACTCGAGAACGGCGCCAAATCCATTGCATCGCTCGCAGGCCCCGCGCGGATTGTTGAACGAAAAGAGCTGAGGCGACGGGGCAGGAGCACGTGTGCCGTCGTAGGGGCACTCGAATCTTTCAGTGAATCGGAGCTTCTCGAGTGTGTCGGCAAGTATGACGACGCACTCGCCGTCTCCATCGGCGAATGCAGTTCCAACAGCATCGGTGAGACGGCCGCCGACTTCATCCGATAGCGCGAGCCTGTCGACGACCACCAGAACTTCCGGAGTGCGCGTCAGATCTGTCTTCGAATCGGCGAGCTCATCGAGATGCAGCACCGCGCCGTTTGCGTAGACGCGGAGATAACCCTGCGCGCGGAGATTCTCGACGACGACCTTGTGTGTCACGCGCTCCGAGAGTCTCAGTGGAAACGCGACGTAGAATCGGGTTCCTGACTGAAGTCGCAGTACGGTATCTGCAACCGACTGAACAGTGTCGGGTTTCATCTCGCGTCCGCAGACGGGACAGTATGTGTGTCCGATGCGAGCCCAGAGCAGCCGCAGGTAGTCGTAGATCTCAGTCGCAGTGCCGACTGTGGACCGTGAAGTTTTTGTCGGATTGCGCTGTTCTATGGCAACAGCCGGAGAAAGTCCGTCGATTGAATCGACATCCGGCTTCTCCATTCTCTCGAGGAACTGTCTGGCGTACGCGGAAAGCGATTCTACGTACCGTCTTTGCCCCTCAGCGTAGATGGTATCGAACGCGAGGGAGGATTTGCCTGATCCGGAGGGGCCCGTGATTACTGTGAAAGTTCTCCGCGGAATCTCGAGATCGAAACCTTTGAGATTATGCTGCCGAGCGCCCCTTATGACGATGGAATCCTTCACCTTTTGAATCTAATAGTATGGCCGAAGAAACGCCGACACGTTACAAGAACAGTCAGAAGTCGCAAGAAGCACAGTTGTTAGTTCTTAGTCTTTGACTACGAACTATGGACCTGCCCCGATTTAGTGGACACGGGATCTAAGCCACACTTCGTCGTTTGAGCAATTCAATTTCGTAGCTGGCGGGGGGTAGATAGCCAAGAGTCTGGTGTCGACGCTTGTGATTGTACCAGTCGACGTACTCCGCTA
>DASROK010000462.1:0-11031 GCA_035646915.1 Gemmatimonadaceae bacterium | reverse complement strand
GATGTGAGCATCGCGTATCTGCCTGATGATCGACACGCGCTGCATATCGGCAAGTGATGTTCGTACCGCCTCGAGGATTTCTTTGAGGCCTGCAAGATGTCGCTGCACAACTACGAGCATCTCGCGAATGTCCGATGACTCAGCGGCAAGAATTCCGGGCAATCCGAGCTGGACGGCGTCGTCGCCTGATATCCAGGACAGCAATTCCGACCGCGTCGGCCAGGTGTTGTCCGACAGCGCTGAAATCAATGCTTCAGCACGAACAATCCGGCGTTTCAATCCGCCCATCAAAGCGGCATCGCTCGAGGACCACTGACGAATCAGTGAGCGCGTAATCAGCACTCCGCCGTCACCGCCATCTCTTGGCGGAAGCGGCGGCGGAAGCGAAAGAAGCAGCTCGGGAATTCGATGATCCTCACGCAGCCTCATCCACGTCAGCGAGTCGGCCTCAGGCATTCCATCGATCGAGCTCCGAAGCTCATCGCGGCGAATAACACATCTCGTGAGCTCACTGGGTGTGAGAGTCGCAGCGCGCTCGCCGAGAAAAAGTGAGATAAGCGAAACGAGATCAGACCGTCGATTGTGAATGGGAGTCGCGGTCAGCAGAAGCACGTCTGACTGAGACACAAGCTTTGCGAGAACCCGGTAACGCACCGTCTTCGGATTGCGTGTGTGATGAGCCTCATCGACAATCACGAAATCATATCTGGATTCCGGATGCGATCCCCGGCTCAATGATTCGAATGACACAAAATCCGCGGATCGATCCGCCATGGCGAGCGCGCGAGACCACATGTCCCTGAGAACCGCAGGAGCTACGACAATCAGCCGGTCGCCGGCCGTGGGAACCGCAAGAGAGATGAAGGTCTTACCCGTTCCAACCGGATCGCAAAGAACGGCGCCGCCAAACTCATGGATCGATTCTCGAAGTCGCACCACCGCCGACCGCTGAAACGGCTTTAGCTCGACGCTGCCGATGCTGATCCGCCCGACATCTCGGTCGCCGAGGATCAGACTCGCAATCCGCGCTCGCACGTCGTCGATGGGTGCGATGCGCATCGGAACTACTGGCTCCATTCAATGAGAGGAGCGACAACAGAGGGAGCGAGCCCATATGCACAAAGGACGACTCGCAGCAGCTCATCTTCCGATGGACAATTCCCGCGTGCGGCGTTTATGCCAATGGGAGCGAGTATGCGCCGAGCGTTCGCCCAATCCCTCGGAAGTGGAAGCAATGACATCGTCCAACCCATGAACCTCAGGTATCCGCCACGTGCGGGCTCAGCCAGCAACGCCAGCCATGAGGCAGCGAGTTTCGAGTTCAGGATGACTGCAAGCAGATGCGCGTCAATCTCATCGCGGCATCGCGCGACGTAGCACGTGTTGAGCGGGACAGCGTCATCTCCCTGTGGAATGACGAACGCCTTTGGAGCTTTCCCGATGTCGGACCAGACAACGCGCGGATTTGCAGACACTGCAGCGTCGGTGCGGAACAGCGTCCACCAGCGACTGCGGCCTCGATTGTCTGATCGCCTTTCCAGCTCGCGGCGCCATTTCGAGAGCCACTTTGCAGTTTCCGGTGGAAGCACCTTCACTGGCCCGCGGTCGTCGTGCGTCCAGATGATTCGTTCTTCGATCTCCGGAAGCGACCATTGACGAACTTGCTCTCCTCGAATCACTGGACGAAGCAGCGCCTGTTCGACCGGGGCATTGGGCGCGACGATAAATGCCTCGTTGCATCCTGTCTTCACGCCGAGCAGCGGCCGGCCGATTGGGCTTTCGGCGAACGGGATTCCGGATTTGCGAACAGTGTCGAATGCATTTCGAACTTCAGCGGGAGCGATGATCCAAGGACTGCCGCGTGATCGATCGAACGGAATCAGATCCGAAGCGACATTCCATCTGAGTGTCCGATCCCCTCTGGTGGAAGTGACAGCAACCGTCGACTTCGGTGACTGCGTTGTGGATGAGCGTGCGGCGGTGATCACTGACGGATACACGGCCGCATCGAATATCTGTTTCGCTGAGGTGAGGTCGTGAATCTCGCGCAGCTGCGTTCGCTCACGCAGAAGACCGCGTACACCACCACCGGCGAGTGAGCGCCAGAGTTTTGCCGGCAAAATGAGTGACATAGTTCCGTCAGGCTGAAGGAGCTCCGTGCATCGCTCGACAAAAAGCGCGGAAGCATCGACCTGTGATGCGAAGCCGCTTGCCGCCGAGGCGAGGGCGGCACCGTACTCCCATGCCGACTTGCGGTAGACGACAAACCTTTCCCGAAGATCGGTGCGCTGCTTTGAATCGAGATTTCCGGTACGAATCCACGGCGGGTTTCCAACAATGACTCGAAACCCTCCAGCTGCAGCAGCATCGGCAAAACCGCTGGAAAAGGAGAACGGTGTCGCGCTCCCCTTGCGCAGCTTTTTCACACTCGCCCGTGCATCGGCGATGTCACGCCGAAGCTGTCGCACCCTGTCGCGCAAATCGCTCGGCGGGACCGATCGTGATCCAAACAGGTCGCGCGCACGCAACATGAGGAGCAGCTCCCGCCTTTCGTGCGTGAGTCGCGTAACGCGGTGCTCGTGAGATGCAATCGCACAAGTGCGCTCCATCGAGTCGAGTACACGTCCGATTGTCTTCTTTCGTGAACCCGTTGCACGAGCATATCGTGCTCGCATGAGTGCGATTCGATTGCCATCCCCCGGATGGAAGCGCTCGCGAAACGCGTCGCCCGAAAGCGAATCACCGATGCGGATGTTACGATCGAGATTGGGAAGCGGTGCGACTTTCAAGGGATCTGGCTCTGGGTCTTCGATTGCCATCGCAAGCCAGAGACGCAGCTCGCATAACCATGCGGCCATAGGGTTGAGGTCTACGCCGAACATCGATCTGGTGAGGACATCGCGTCGAATCGCGTGCGCCGGCCGAAGGTCGCCAAGCCTGACGCGCAGCTCGGCAAGCTCTTCCAGCGCATAGACGAGAAAGGCTCCGGAGCCGCATGCAGGATCGAGTACGCGCACACCAGCGATATTCTCGAGAAGGACCGTTCTCTCGATCTGCCCGGGAATGCTTCCATCGAGTGCCGCTGCTACATCTCGGGTATCGATGGACGGGGACGACAATCCGTACGTCAATGCAGTGTGGCAGACCTCGCGTACCATGGCGTGCGGCGTGTAAAACGCGCCGCTCTTCTTTCTGTCGGTAGACGACATAAGCGACTCGAAAGCCTTGCCAAGCATTTCCGGATCGATCGCTGCTTCTGTCCACGACGTTCCGTCCTCGCGAGCGGTGAAGCGATATCGAGACAGCAACTCACCGAACGCGTCCCCCAGAGCTTCATCGCTGAAGAAGCTCTTTGCACATCGCGACTCGAGAGGAGATCGCGCAAACAATCCACCATTGAGAAATGGTATGCGGCCGAATTCACGGGCGCGTTTTGCCCGGTGTGGCGCATGCGTGTTGAGTGTCCCGAAGAACAGCGGATTCAGCACCCGGCGATGGAAGCTCCCACCGGAAGCCATGCAGTCGGCAAATCTGTTCGACAGAAATGCGTGGTCGCTGTTGAGCCATCCTTTTGTTTCGAGAAATGACAGGAATAGCAGTCGTGATATACAGATCAGCGACAATTCTTCGGCGTCCTGTTCATCCAGTGCGGGAGTGATCGACTTGCCCAGCTGCAGAACAATCCGCTCCAGCTCGCGGAAGAACCTGCGATTGATAGACTCGCGGCCAAGGATCTCGAGCCACCGCGCGTACGTAAGTGCTGAGGATGCCGTGCGCGCCGCGGCAAGCATGCACACGGTTTCGGCATCGCTGTCGACGATGTTATCCGTGTCGATTACAAGCGCCGAAACGCGAGCCTTCGAGCGAGCGTTATCGAACGTCGCGATCACAGCGGCCCGGTTCCGCGTATCGAACGCTACGATCAGGAAGAGCAGTTGCGGAGAGTGCGCGTTCAGGCTGGACGCCACCCGCGCAACTGTTTCGCGCGCCGAGTTGCCATTGATGGAAAAGACAAGCGCTCGAAGCGCTCCTTCTCCGGAACATACGTGGACATCCGTGGCAGCCTCGGGCAGCGCGAGAGTCGTTTCACTGTGGGCGGTGAGTGGAACGGGACCGGATTGAAAGCCAAGCTCGGCCAGAAGGGGTGAAGCGCCCTCTACATTGATGCATCTTGAGAGGAGTCCGGATGCAGTGCCGAGTGATCGCATCCGCACAACGTCGGCATGCCGCCTGCACACCCCGCCATCAAATCCTGAGCTACGTCATGAATTCATCAGAAGCACTCAACACAATTCACGAAATGCTTCGAGGTTTCAGCGCTGCCTTGCCGCGACTCATTCTCGCGTTTGTCATTGCAGTCTTCTTCTATTTTCTGAGCTCTGCCGTAAAGGCGGCTGTTCGCCGGAGCACCGGCGGTGATTCATCGCACCGCACGCTCCGGCTTGCGATGGGACGAATCGTTCAGGGCGCAATCATCATCATCGGTACGCTGGTTGCCGCAGCTGCTGCCTTCCCCGGATTCACTCCCGGCAACCTCATCAGCGCACTCGGCATCGGTGGAATCGCAATCGGCTTTGCGTTCAAGGACATCTTCGAGAATTTTCTCGCCGGTATTCTCATCCTCGTCACACGCCCGTTCAGAATCGGCGATCAGATTATTTACGATCGGTACGAAGGAACAGTGGAGGAAATCCAGACGCGTGCGACATGGCTCAAGACCTACGACGGCAGAAGGATCCTCATCCCTAACTCGGAGCTGTTCAAAAACTCTGTGACGGTCAACACCGCCTTCGACACTCGGCGGCTCGAGTACGACTTCAAGCTCGCGCCAGGTGCGGACATCGAAAAAGCGAAATCAGCAATTGTGGCTGTAATGAACGAATCGAAGGAGGTTCTGCCTGATCCGCAGGCAGACGTGATAGTGATCAGCTTCGATCAGTCTTCCGTGATTCTTCGAGCCCGATGGTGGAGCAAGTCACGAACGTCAGACGTGCTCCTTGGACAGGACCGCGTTCTGACTGCGGCGCGCGCAGCTCTCGCGAAAGCGGGAGTAAAGCTACCATCGGCATCATCTACCATCGTCATCAGCGGCGATAATTCCGCCAACGCTGCCAAGTCGATGCCGCAGCCGGCCCTCGCAAAGGATCAGTAGCATTGAAGGCCCGAAAAGTCGTCCCAGTATTTCTCATGAGTATCGCCGCGATTAGCCCGCGGCCGATCCATGCTCAGGATCGAGACAATCCCACAGCGTCTCGTGCAAAGGTTGCGGCTGTAAATGTCGCTATCGGGGGTATCACCGCTGGCGTGCTCCAAGCCCGACATGGAGGGTCTTTCTGGAAGGGCATGCTAAAGGATGCCGGTGGAGGAGCTTTGGTCTTTGCCGGGAAATGTATGATCGCCCAGAAAAAACCAGCCAGCACGAGCTGACTCATATAGCGCAGGCCGACGTTGCGACTATCACTTTGGAAGAACCGCTGGAAAAGTGGCTTTTTACCAAGATTCCCAACGGTCAACGTCTTAACCGCGTTGTTCACCTGGGATTTCTTGGACCGTTGTTAGTTCTTGTCGGTTCTTCGATCGATTACTGGGATCGCCCATGGGAACAGGAAGCTGAGTGGTTCAGCGATGGATGCTAAGAATTGAACGAAGGTAACGTCGTTCGCGTCGACACTAACGCAATCTCCGGGGTAGACCATGTAAAACGTCAACCCCCTTTGCAAGTTGTTAGCAACATGCGGTAACTCAGAGTCAAGAATCGGTTTCGGCTCTTCGACTGTGGACAACGCGATCAGGATTACCCCAACGTGTTGTTAACTCCGTTGATCTAGTGACAGTTCTCTGAGCCTGAATCCGTAAATGTCTGGCCAGCGACCGGGGTGAATTGCCACGAGTACGATCCCGACGATAGTGTCAGCTTCAGCACACCGTAAGTCGAAGAGTTGAATACTTCGCTGTTCGCTTTGCGTACGCCAAGCGTGTAGAGCGCGCGACCGCCAGTCCCGATAACGAATTCGCGGATTCCATTCACATTATCCGCCACACCAGTTGGACTCTGTCGCGCGAAACGTTCGTAATCGTGATCGTGACCATTGAGGATCACGTCAGCGTTGAACTGAACTAGAACATCCCAGAACGGCTGCATCGCTGAATTATTCCCGTGCTCACTGCCCGAGCTGAAGCGCGGATGATGCCAGTACGCAAGCGTGCATGACTTCGTATTAGCTGTGAGATCCGAATTGAGCCACGCGAGCTGCGCAGCCGCATCGATGTTCCCGACGTTGCTGTTCAATGCGACGATGTGCCACTCGCCAAGGTCGTAGCTGTAATATCCTTTAGTCGGATCTCCAGCCGCGGCACCGAAGTAGCCGTAGTATCCCGTCGCATTCAGTGTGTTGTACTCATGGTTTCCCGGCGACGGCTTCGTACGCGCCTTGTGACGACCCCACGTTGGGTTGTAGCAATTGTTGTATTCCGACGTCGAGCCGCTCTCGTACGCGTTATCGCCGGCAAGGAACACAGTGCCAACCGGGTTAGCGTCGAGAAGCTTTGCAGTCGCTTCGTCGTTGTTGTTGTTGCAGTCGGAAATGTCCCCTGCACCAATCAGTATCTCGCTGCCCGGAGGCGGCGGTGACGTTACCGTGATAGTCGACGCGCCAGTCTTGCCGCTCGCACTGGCGGTTACGATCGCTGTTCCCGCCGCCACACCGGTCACGAGACCCGTTTGCGTCACTGTTGCCACCGAGCCATTCGATGTCGACCACGTGAAAGTCGCCGTTGCCGCAGGCTTCGATGTCGCAGTCAGCTGCGTTGCGGCGCCTGCCTGAATGGTCGCCGATGAAGGAGAGACAGTTACCGAATTGACCTTTGTAGTTCCGCCGCCACCGCCGCCTTTCGCGGCAGATACAGTCAGATTGTCGTTGTCGTTGTTCGTCGGCTTGGTAGCATCATTGCAGGCAGCAATGAGCAGGCAGCAAACTAGTGCAGCTTTTGCTCTCATCATTCTCTCCATCGGACTGGCAAATACCGGTACCCTTGGGTAAGGTGAAGCAAGACCCGACAATCCGGGAGTACCCATGAAATCGCTCGCTCTTGGCCTGCTGCTGATTCCCGCTGCAGACGCACCTCGCGTCACGTCTCCCGTGACACCGACAGTCTCACCAGTCGAGATCACTGAATGGACAGTTCCGTGGGAAAAAACACGCCCGCGTGATCCTTATCTCGACAACCAGGGACGCGTGTGGTTCGTTGGCCAGGGGGGCAACTACGTCGCCTACCTCAATCCGTCGAACGGACAGTTCAAGCGCTACGAGATCGATGCGGGAACACACCCCCATAACCTCATCGTCGCCAGCGACGGAATGGTGTGGTATTCCGGCAACGCCAACGGCCGCATCTGCAAGCTGGATCCGGCAACCGGGAAAATCACGACGTACATGATGCCCGACCAGGTGGTGAAGGATCCGCACACGATGACCTTCGACAAATCGGGTAACATCTGGTTCACTGCGCAGGGCGCGAATTACGTCGGACATCTCGTGACGAAAACCGGTGAGATCCATCTCATCAAATCGACGTCTTCGAATTCGCGTCCGTACGGAATCGTCGTCGACCCGAAAGGACGACCATGGTTCGACATGTTCGGCACGAACAAGCTCGCGATGATCGACCCGGCAACGATGAAAATCATCGAGCACACACTGCCCGATCCAAAAACACATCCGCGGCGTATCGCCGTTACATCAGACGGAATGATCTGGTGGGGCGACTACACGCAATCCAAGCTCGGGCGTCTCAACCCTAATACAGGCCAGATGAAAGAATGGGCGATGCCTGCAGGCGGAATGTCACTGCCTTATGCGATGGCTTCAGACGACAAGGATCGCATCTGGCTCGCCGAGACTGGCGTGCAGCCCAATCGTCTGGTGGGATTCGATCCGAAAACTGAGTCGTTTTTCTCAGTCACGCCGGTATCGAAGAGCGGTGGCGGGACGATTCGTCACATGATCTTCCACAAACCGACGCGAACGATCTGGTTCGGGACCGACGCAAACACGATCGGACGCGCAAACATTCCCTAGCGCGACACGTACACGCGATCCTTCCACGTCACTTTTTGCCCGCGCAGCGCAGCGCGGGCAAAAATGTATAGAACCACAAGTGCGCCGAGCGGTGAGATGAGAGCGTAGAGCGGCGATACATGCATGCGGTGGTAGACCGCCATCCACCAGATCACCTGCGCTGCAGCCGCCATGATTGCCCATAACGACAGGGTCCCAGGCACATCTGTGATTAGGCTTACGATGAGAACAATCGCCGGAGCGAGAGTAAAGAGCGGCGCACTCAACAGCAGAAATGGGAAGATCAGTCGTCCAAACCATCCCCATGGAACTGAATCGCGTCCACCGGCGAACACGTTCTTTCCCCATCCGCGCACGATTTCACCGAGCGATGTGTACATGCGAGTCGAGAGCTGCGTCAGTCCTTCTGCTGCCGCCACTTTCTTTCCGCGCGCAAAGAATCGCTGAGCCATCATCATGTCGTCGGCAACATGCGACTTCACGAGTGAATGTCCGCCGAGCTCATCGTATGTATCGCGGCGTACGAACAGACATTGTCCGTTCGCGATCTTGCTCGTCACGAACCTCGAGTTGGTGATGCTTTCGGTTCCCCCATAACGAACCAACAGCATTCCGAATACGAGAGGCTGTATGAGCCGCTCCCAGAATGTGCCGAGCTCCTGTGCGCCGACGATCGAGAAGAGGTGCGCGCTGCGGCGAGTCATCGCATTCACCGATCGAGTGATCAGATCGCTCGAATGAGTTGTGTCCGCGTCGGCGAAGAGAATGATGTCGCTGTGTGTTGCGCGCGCGCCCGTCTCGCATGCCCATTGTTTTCCAAACCATCCCTCGGGAGGCGCACCTGTCTCGATCACGCGGGCTCGAGGGTCTCCAGAGGCGATGCTGCGCGCAATATCGCCGGTTCCGTCAGTCGACTGGTCATCGACAACCGTTATGTCGTAGCTCGGATAATCATTGGATAAAACGGATCGAAGGCAGCGCTCGATGTTGTGCGCTTCGTTCCGCGCAGGAATTACGACGCTGACATGCAGCGGACTGTCGGCCGCCGTGTCATTCTCTTCGTCGAGCGACCGCGAACGGCTCACTCTTATCGCCGTAACGATTGGCGTGACGATCCATGGAACAGCAGCAATGACAGCAGCACCAGTGCTTATCTGGAATTACTCCCGATCTCTTTCGCGACGCGCTTCCAGCCCTCCTGCAGGCTTGGCACCCTGGGAACCCAGTGGGTAGCCTGGCGGAATTTCGCGTTCGAGATTCGCTGCGAGCGGCCGAGTGTCTCGGAGACTGAGCCCATCGCTCCGCTTACCCATCGCGGCAGCATTCTGGGCTTCTTTACTCCGAGCTCGGTCGCCAGAAGATCAAAGGCTTCACGCCTTCGCATGGGAGCGTCATCAGTGATATTGTACGTTCCTGCCGGAACACTCAGCGCTGCACATACGGCTGATGCAGCATCATCGAGCCAGATGCTCGACATGAAAGAATCCGCGGCTCCCAGAGCGGGAGTGAATCCACGTCTCACCGAATTCACCATGAGCTGAGTGTGAGGCGAGTCTGGTCCGTAGAAAAAGGAAAAGCGCAGCACAATTCCCGATCCACCGCTCTTTGTGAACTCGGCCGCCGCAGACTCCGCATCGGCAACAGATCGCACATAGCTCGCAGGCTGAATCGGGACGCTCTCGTCGATCCATTCTTCTCCACGATCCGGATAAACCGGCGCGAATGATTCCTGGATGAACGTTCGCGCGCGCGTATTGATCGCGGCCAGCGCGAGATTCTGCGATGCCTCCGTTCGGATGCGAATATTTTCCGCGAACGAGGACGGAAGGAAGCTCCTGAATCCCGTCGGGATTTTCGTTGCGACGTTGATCACCGCATCGTGGCCGCTCACTGCGGCTTCGACTGCGGCAGGATCGAACAAGTCGACACGAACGGGTGTGGCGCCCTGCTTTTTCAGCTGGGCTGCTTTCGGATTTGTGCGTGCTACTGCGCTAACGGATGCTCCGGAAGCGACAAGCAGCGGAACGAGCCGGCGTCCGATGACTCCGGTCGCTCCCGCTACGAATATTTTCATGATCGATGAGATTTAGACGCGAGCGTCAGGGCATTCACTCGCGCGCGAGTCAAACCACTGTCTCGTTATGCTTTTACTCTTCCTGCTTTGGCTCCCGATCCTGGTCTTGCGACTCTCCGCCTAAGGGCGTGGTCCCGCTCGACCGTGAGAACTGCTCGCCCGCTGTGCCGATGTACGTGTTATCCGCAGGATCGGATGTTCCCTTTTTCGCTGGCCCGGAAGGTTTTCCCGCGAATGCATCCTCACTTGATTTGTTCATGCTTTCTTCCCGGCTGCTCGATGTATTTTTTTCGCCCACGCGCTCTCCCGGTAATGACAGAGCTTCAGCCCGCAACTAATGAACCACTATTACCAGCCTTTAACGCCATTACGTGACGGATCGAGAGTCGCGCTCGTGGCACCCTCTGGAATAATCCCCGATCCGGCCCACGTAATGAAGGCCGAAGACAACGTCCGCTCGCTCGGATGGATTCCTGTCACTGGCCGGAATGTCTCGCGCGTACACGGTTACCTCGCAGGCACTGACGATGAGCGAATTGAAGATCTGAACAATGCCATCCGCGACGATTCCATCGATGCGATCTGGTGCATTCGAGGCGGTTATGGAGCGATGCGCCTGCTGCGCGACATCGATTACTCAACCCTCAAATCGAATCCCCGCCCGTTCATTGGATTCTCGGACATCACCGCCTTTCATGCCGCGATCTGGAAGGAATGCGGGATCGTTTCCTTTCATGGGCCAACGGCTCGCGGCGATCTTACTGATTTTTCCCGCGATTCTCTCATTCGCGCTGTCGTCGACCAGACGTCCTCCTGCGGGATTGCTCCCGATGCGCGTGTTCTGACATCCGGGAAAGCCAGAGGCCGGCTCGCCGGTGG
>DASROK010000461.1:0-5998 GCA_035646915.1 Gemmatimonadaceae bacterium | reverse complement strand
ATACAATCGCGAGCCGGTCCGCGCCAATGCAATCGCCGAAGTAACGGGCGCCCCCCGAAACTACATGGGCAAGACTTTGAATGCCCTCGTGAAAGCCGGCGTTCTCACGAGCGCTCGCGGACCGCAGGGCGGCTTCTCTCTCGCGCTTCCACCTGAAGAAATCACGATCGCACGAGTAATCGACTGCTTCGTGGAACCCCGGCCACACTCGCGCTGCCTTATCGGCAACAAGCCATGCGATCCGGCCAATCCGTGCGCCGCACACAATCTGTGGGCTGACATATCGAGAACACGGCGCGAGCCCTTTGCCAGAACGACAATCGCCGACATCGTCGGCACCTCCAATCAACCGGCACTCTGAAAAATGACGACGATCAATAATGTTTCGCCTGAATCCATGCTTCGCCGACTCCTTCCCTTCACACTGGTCGGCGTAACAGCCATCGTTACCACCGCCGCAGTCGCGAATTTCGGGAGCTCAGCTCCTGCATTCTCTCCGATTCCGGTACACGAGCCGTCAGATGAGATCATCGGCCAGGAGACAGCAGTCCTGACGGACGCGCCGAGAGTTCCCGCGCCAATCACTCGTGATCATGCAACGAAAGTCATCGTCAATCTCGACATCATCGAGAAAAAGATGCGGCTCGCCGACGGCGTCGAGTACACCATGTGGACGTTCGGCGGATCAGTTCCCGGAAAGTTCATCCGTGTTCGCGAAGGCGATCTCGTCGAGCTTCATCTGAAGAACGCTTCGTCGAGCACCATGCCTCACAACATCGACCTGCATGCAGTCACAGGCCCCGGCGGCGGTGCAAAGACTTCTCTCACGATGCCCGGCCAGGAATCGATCTTCACCTTCACCGCGATGAACCCCGGTCTCTTCGTGTACCACTGCGCAACATCTCCCGTCCCCATGCACATGGCGAACGGAATGTACGGAATGATCCTCGTCGAGCCGAAATCCGGTCTCGCGAAAGTCGATCACGAGTACTACGTGATGCAGTCCGAGTTCTACACCAAGGGTGATTTCGGCGCAAAGGGATTGCAGGAGCTCGACATGGAAAAAGGTGTCGATGAAAAACCCACTTACGTCGTGTTCAATGGAAGTGTCGACGCACTGACCGGCGACAACGCCCTCAAGGCAAAGGCAGGCGAGCGCGTCCGCATCTTCATCGGCGATGCCGGCCCGAATCTCACAAGCTCATTCCACGTGATCGGCGAAATATTCGACAACGTTTATGTCGAAGGCGGGTCAGTCGCGCAGCACAACGTGCAGACCACGCTCATTCCCGCCGGCGGATCCA
Source organism: Gemmatimonadaceae bacterium (assembly GCA_035646915.1). Lineage (GTDB taxonomy): Bacteria > Gemmatimonadota > Gemmatimonadetes > Gemmatimonadales > Gemmatimonadaceae > UBA4720. Next base: position 4,694 of record DASROK010000461.1, on the reverse strand, counting down.
GCATCGTTGAGTTCGGCGTCGAGAATCCTGGCGACTTGATCCTCGTCGACCACTCGATCTTCCGCGCTTTCAACAAAGGCACGCTCGGCATGATCAAAGTCGAAGGCAAAGAGAACAAGAAAGTGTTCGCAGCAGTCAAAGGCCTCGGCGTCGCCGGAGAGTAGCAATGCTCACCGTAAAGCTCGCACTCACACTCGCTGGAATGTCGGTCATTCCGCACGGCTCGTTCGCACCGCTGTACGCGACAAAAAATGCCGAGCGTGTGAGTGTGAGCTCGTTCGCGCTCGATACCGAGCCGGCGACACGCGGAGACTTCCTTCAGTTCGTCAGAAGGAATCCGGAGTGGCGGCGAAGCGCGGTGAAATCATCGGTTGCTGACAGGGGTTATCTGTCCGACTGGCGCGGTGATTTTTCGCCCGGTGCTGCAGCCGATCTCGCGCGTCCAGTCACGAGCATTTCGCGAAATGCCGCGATGGCGTACTGCGCATCGAAAGGAAAAAGACTTCCCACAACGGAGGAGTGGGAATACGTCGCGGCGGCAAGCGAGACCCGCCGCGACGCCGTCCGCGACAGGAAATTCATAGCGCGCCTGATCGGATATTACCGCGCGCGCTCCGGCGTACGCCCTGGCGTTGTTGGGAAGAGCGCGAAAAATGTCTACGGTGTTCGTGATCTGCATGAGCTTGCGTGGGAGTGGACCGCGGATCCCATTGATCATCACGGCAATCACGAACATCACATGTTCTGCGCAAGCTCAGCTATCGGAGCAGCCGATCCATCTAACTATCCTGCATTCATGCGGTACGCAGTGCGATCAGGCTTGACTGACCGGACAACTCTCAGGACACTGGGGTTTCGCTGCGCTGCCTGATACTGCTACAACCAAAATGCCAGACCTTTGTTGGCAGATTTGAGATGTGCTGATATCAGATAACGACGTTCCTGACATCTTCTCATCTCAAATCTGTCAACAGAGGTCTGGCTCTTCCGGTTTTTGTTTTTGCGTTTTCTTCTTGCGGGTCTTCTCCTCGTCTTCGCGAACCTTCCTGTCGAGATATGACCAGAGGCCGCTCAGCATTTTCCGAACCTCCTCATTGGTCTTAAGCGCGTTAGATGCTTTCTCAGTGGTCAGTAGCTCGAGATCGCGAACAGTCTCGAGATGGTAGTCCAGTTCGTGAGATGAGTCGATCGCCGTTTGGACGTGCTGCCTGAATTTCTTTGGGGTTGCCGCCTTGTTCCCTTCGACCAGGTTGCTCGGAATCGAAAACGCCGCGCGTACCAGCTGACTTCTGATCGAGAGATTGTCGCTGCCACGAATCCTTCGTGTCTCTTTGTAGAGTGAAAGCGCGTTAGCGTTTGAAACCCTGAAAACTTTGAGGTCCCGGTGGTCGCTCATTGATGAAACGTGAGCAGGAGACCCTGATCGGAGTCATCAATTTCGGGCGCGAATAAGCAAATCGACTAACTGCTAAACCAAAAGACCAGACCTCTGTTGACAGAGGTCTGGTCTTTGATTTAGTTAGCCAACGGCTAGTGAAATCAGCTAGTTGATCGTCAGAGTGTACGTCCCTGTCTGTGACGTGACGCCCGTCCTCGCATAAATGCCATAGTACCCGGGTTCCCCAGTCGCAGTGAAGGTCAGCTCAGAATCCTTTGTCGTTGCGTCCCTGTTGTCGTTTGTCGCAATGCGAGCACCGTCGGGATTCCGCACCTCGATGAACGCATCCACCCCAATCGAGGTCATCGTGACTGTGACCGATTGGCCGGCTCGCAGAAAGATGAAATACCCATCGCCATAGATCGGAGCAGCCGGCGGTGTGGTCATGAGACAGTCACCCGGTTCCACACTTTGTGTTGTCGTCACGTTCTTCACGACGTAAACGCGCTCGCAGCCGCTGACCCCTGTCGATACCGTGCTCGACGAGATGGAATAGTCGCCGGTGATTCCAGCGTCGAATGATGTCGGCGCCAAAAGATAGGATCCGGCGGGCAGGAGTGCCTTGATAGCGGAGTTCCTCGATGATCCGTTCGGAATCTCGTCGTCGTTTTCGGCAATGACACTTCCGTCCGAACCAGCCAGGAACAGGTACGTGTCGAAAATCGCCGACTCGCGGAAGAGATATACGTTCGTCTCTCCGAGCGTGACCGAGTACAAATCAGTGATCGTTCCATCAGCCAGCAGGCAGTCACTTGCTGAGAGTGTTCCCGATGTTGTCGTGCCGAGTGAGTGCGTCGTGCGCGCAGCGCAGCCGGTTGCTGCGGTCGATGTGGCCGTGAACGTGACGGCAGCGATGCCAGTCGCCGATGCTGTAAGAGTGTTAGCGCCCGCGGCTGATCCAAGTATCCAGCTTCCAACCGTCGCGATGCCCTCGCCGTTCGACGTTGCGTTTCCTCCTGTGACTGATCCACCGCCGCTCGCCACAGCGAATGTGACAACGACACCGGATTTTGGATTTCCGTTCGCGTCCTTTACTGTAACTGCGGGAGCAACCGCGACCGCAGCTCCCGGTGACCCGGTCTGATTGTCACCTGCGGACTTGGTCAGCGAAGCTGCTGCGCCGGCAGTTCCCGTTGCGGTAAATGTGACAGCACTGAGCGCACCGGTCGACGCAGTCAACGAATTCGTCCCGGCCGTGGTGCCGAGTGTCCATGACCCTACCGTCGCGATTCCGGACGAGTTGGTTTCAGCAGCCGCGCCGGTAACGGATCCGCCGCCGCTGACCACCGCAAAAGTCACGGTCACACCCGCTGATGGGGATCCGTTTTCGTCCGTGACGATGACCGATGGCGCGGGCGATACTGCAGCGCCGGCAACACCGGTGAGCGACGTGCTGGAGCTTGCCGCAATCGCCGCCGCAACTGACGGCGTTACGCTCTTGTCACCACTGCATGCAATGCACGCCAGCAACGCCACCATCGCGATCGAATCGATCGCGATGAAACCACGATTCTTCAGGTCAGCAGCTCACTGTCAGCAGGGAACAAAAACGCGGAGCTTTCTTCGATCCCGTTCCTTTACTCACTACAGCGGCCGGCATCGTAACCGGGCTGCTGAATGCCGACCATCCGGCCTGACCATATGCATTGTAGTACCGCACTCGCGCCATCACGCTATCGCCACCGCGGAACGACACGTAAGGCGTTTCCCTGGCACCAAGAATCGAGACACGTTCAGTGTTGTTATATGCGAAAGAGCTCGCCCCGTCAGCTTTTACCCAGAACTCCACTTCGGCCGCCCATGCGGCAGTCGTGTTGGTCCACCGAAGCATTGCGCGGCCGTCCCCCGAGCTGAGCGCCGTCACATCCGTCGGGACATCCGTCAGGGGATTCATGTAGGTCTGTCCTTCCGGCGTCAGGCTCCCGTCGGGATTCTGAAGGTAGTGATATTCGCCGGCCCATTGCTCCAACGCCCAGTACACGGCGCCATTGATTCGCGAATCGTTCAGGATGCGGCCCATTGCCTGTTTCAGGTGCTCCTGATAGGACACCGCGGGTTCCCTCCAACCCAACAGTCCCCACGCGCCAAGAACCATGTTGGCCCCGTGAGCAACAGACCATGCCGCTTTCCTGTCGATTCCCGCCCACCAGCCGTCCATGTCCCCGAGCTGTGAGCGCAATCCAAAATCATGGAAGCGCCATTCATTGACAGGCGGCGCCGATCCATAAAGCTGGATGTAGCCGTTGTAAAAATCCTGGGCGAAACCAATCGAATGCTTTTCTGACCAGCAGGGAGCGGGCACATCGTCGGGAAGCGGGCAACACTTGTAATTCGGCTCCGCGAATCCGGAGGGAGACACGCGCGCTGTCGGATCAACATCGCGAATTCCGACGACAAAATCATGATACACAATTGCGTAATCGACTGGCCGGGAGCATACCTGATCCGGTTCATCACCAACTATATAAAGGCGGCCGGGATTGGCCCGGGCGAACGCACGAACGTTGTCGTCAACGTACCAGGCCCACTGTCGTTCCTGCCGTGCGTCGAGCGCGAAATTCTGCGTCTTGATCGGACCGGAGCTGTGGCTCTGAGACCACGCAATGAAGTACTGGTCGTGCGAAACGGCCAGATCACGGGCGACCGGCCTGAGCTCGGGCCCTGTCGGCTGCTGATCGGCGCACCCGGACACGAAAACACAAAAAAGGACTGCTGGAATCATCGCGGGCCGGATCATATCCGCCCGCAATAATCTCGGGTAACGCATGCTCTGCTCTCTTTGGGTACTAAATAGACGACCGACCGTCTCTATAGTTGCGGTCGGTCGAAACCTGCCCGCCGAAGCTAACAGCCGAACCTCATCTTTAAAAGACTGAATTGTGAGCACTCGCGAAACTTGAGCTTCCCCCATTCCCCTCCCCGAGCAAAAAGGGTTATGCTCGTCGTCTAACTCCTCGGTACGCTTTGGGAGGACGGGTTCCGGATGAAGACAATCGGCGCTGCAATTTATTCGACGAGCCTGCTTGCCCTGCTCGCGGGCTGCTCCGACACGACAGCCGTTTCACCTGCCAGCGGGATCGCTCCACCACCAGGGCTTGCTGTATCGAATTCCGTTCAAGCTGTCGGAATCAGCGCACCGATTGGATCTTCAGCAGCAGGAGGGATTGCGTACATCTCCGCTTCGCCCGGAACATTGCCCGACGCACTCAGCGGAACACTTTCCAATCCAGCGGACCAGAGAACACGGATTTCAATC
>DASROK010000460.1:0-7696 GCA_035646915.1 Gemmatimonadaceae bacterium | reverse complement strand
GGTTATGACATCTCGAACGATTATGACAGCGTGATGCAGCAATTCGACGATGTGATCGGATTGAGGCGTCTGAAAATGATGCACGTCAATGACTCGAAGGCCCCGCTCGGATCACACCGCGATCGGCATGAGCTCATCGGTGAAGGCGCCATCGGAGAACGTGCATTTCGCCATATCATGAACGATCCGAGACTCTCGGGCGTATCAAAGGTGATCGAGACCCCCAAACACGAGCCCGATGTCACAGATCGAAAAATGCTGGATCGACTTCGAAGTTACATGGAATGATCCGGTACCGATTGACCTTGTGACTGGAACGAATAGACTTCGGCGGGTATGACTTTCGTGCCTCAGTCGCGCCTGCTTCCAAGAGCGTTGTGGCGGCCGGCCTTGTTCTTCTTCACGGTCGCCCAGTTTTTCCTTGCGTTCGCTCCTCTTCTCGAGGGGCGGCAGGGGCCTGACGCACGCGCGCATGTAGAAGAAGCTGGAACGACGCTCCATCACGCACACAACGACGCCGATTGCGCCGCGTGCATTGCCCGCGGGCTTCTGGCCTCAGCAGATCCGGAGCGCGCCGAGACACCAGTCTTTGCTTCGCGCCCGCTGGTCCACATCGACGCAGTCTCGATAGAGGTCCGCTCGGCATGGACTGACCACACCCGTTCGCGGGCTCCTCCTGTTCTGATCGCGTAACCCTTCGGGTTCGTCACTTGCCACTGATCCGCCCGGATCCGTGGATCCACATAATGAACAGGAACATGCAATGCGAGGACGATATCTCCTCTGCGCAGTAGCAACACTGGCGGGCGTATCAGCGCACGCACAAACGCCACAGAAAAAAGATTCAACAGCTAAGGCCGACAGCGCCGCGAAAGCGCTGGCGGATTCAATCGCGCTCGTACGTCAGCTCGAGAAAGAGCTCGGCGGGTCGTCAACCGATACAACAAACGCAACAACCGCTGCGGCGCCGAGGGCGACGGGCGGATACATGAATATCGGGTTCGTCACGCTTGTCGATGCCGGCTGGTCTTCCGAGAAAGACGTTGGAGCGCTGCAGCCCGGCGATCACGATCCAAAGGTGCGCGGCTTCACCATGCCGAACACCGAGCTGACGTTCGACGGAGCGGTGGATCCTTACTTCAAGGGATTTGCGAATATCGTCTACAAGATCGAGCCGGGTGGTGATACTGGAGTCGAGCTTGAAGAAGCGTACATCCTGACGACGTCGCTGCCGTATAACCTGCAAATCAAGGCGGGCCAGTTCGTAACCGATTTCGGACGGCAGAATCCGCAGCATCCGCACGCATGGGCCTTCGTGGATCAGCCGCTCATTCTGAATCGAGTCTTCGGTCCGGAGGGTTTGCGCAGCCAGGGACTTCGTCTCTCATGGCTGCTTCCGACTTCCTTCTATTCCGAAGCAATGGTGACCGTAGCCAACAGCGACGGAGAGACTGCTTGGAGCTTTCGCAATCCAGAATCGGGCGAGTTCCATGGCGGTGCGGTGATCGATCGCCAGGTGAAAGGACTGGGCGACATGCTCATCGTCCCGCGACTGACGACTTCGTTCGATCTTACCGGTACACAGACAGTAGTGCTCGGTGCATCTGCGGCCTACGGACCGAACAATACCGGTGAATCCGCAAGAACCAGGATCTATGGTCTCGATGGATACTGGAAATGGAAACCGGAAGCAGCGCAGGCTGGCTTTCCATTTTTGTCACTGCAGGGTGAGGCGCTGATGCGTCGTTACGAAGCTGCGGAACGTTCTGTGCCCGACAGTATAGGCGGCGGGTGTTGTATCCCGGCCCAATTGCTGAAGGATCATGGCGCATACGCGCAGGTTCTCTATGGCATCAAGCCCCGTATTGTGGCGGGCCTCCGGGGCGACTGGTCCTACAAAGACTCGGAATTCGCCAATGCGTCGCGCGCAAACCGATTCCGTCTTTCACCGAATTTTACATGGTACCCAACCGAGTTCTCGAAATTCCGCGTTCAGTACAACTACGATGATCGCCAGGGTTTCGACAAAGCACACTCACTCTGGTTCCAGCTCGAGTTTCTCCTCGGTGCGCATGCCGCGCACAAGTTCTAACCAACCGAAATCAAAAATGAAGAACATAAATCTCACTCGATTCTTTTCAGCGGCGGCAATCGCCTTTACGTCATCAACCGCAGCCGCACAAATCAAGGTGGTCGCCACCACTCCTGATCTCGCCGCAATAGCAAAGGAAATTGGCGGCAACGCTGTGAGCGTCATGGCGCTCGCGAAGCCGACGGAAGATCCGCACTTCGTCGATGCGAAGCCGTCACACATCGTAACGCTCAACCGCGCCGATGTTCTCATCGAAGGAGGTGCTGAGCTCGAGCTCGGCTGGCTGCCTCCTTTGCTCGAGAGCGCTCGCAACTCGAAGATTGCGTCTGGCTCACCCGGACGTGTCGTTGCCTCGACAGGAATCAGGATGCTGGAGATTCCGACAAGCTTCGACAGATCGAAGGGCGATGTTCACTCGCTGGGTAATCCGCATTTCCTCGTCGATCCGCTGGATGCCAAGATCGTCGCAAAGAATATTGCGACCCATTTCTCTCAGGTCGATTCAAAGAATGCGTCGACGTATTCAGCGAACCTTGCAAAGTTCAACAGCAATGTCGATGCGAAAACAGCCCAGTGGACCAGCGCGCTTGCTCCGTTCAAGGGAGCAAAGCTCGTCACCTACCACAAGGACTTTCTGTACTTCGCAACCCGCTTCGGGCTCACTGTGGTAGAGGAGCTCGAGCCAAAGCCGGGGATTGCTCCCTCGCCTGCGCACCTCGCGAGCGTGATCGGCACGATGAAGTCGCAGGGTGTGAAGGTGGTTCTCGTTCAGCCTTACCAGAATCGCCGCACAGCCGAAACGGTTGCGCGTCAGACTGGTGCGACCGTCCTCGACATGCCTGAGCAGCCAGGCGCCCGGCCGAATACATCGACTTACACCGCGATGATGGACAACCTCGTCAACACTCTAGTTGCCGGTCTCAAGAAATGAGTCCTGATCTCCAGCTCGCCTGGGAAGTAATGAAGTGGCCGCTCGTCGCTTCCCTGCTCTTTCCGCCGCTTCTTGTCTATCTCGGTCTTCATGTGGTGAAGCGGGAAGTGATCTTCGTCGATCTCGCCCTCGCACAGGTCGCGACACTCGGCACCTGTGTCGCGCTCCTCATGGGACATCATTTCGATGATCGCATCACGTTCTGGATCTCGCTCGGCGTGACATTCATCGGTGCGGCCTTTTTCAGCTGGACACGAAGCAGCCGCAAGGCAGCGGTTCCGCAGGAGGCGATCATTGGAATCACCTTCGTCGTCGCCGCTGCTGGAGTGATTCTTTTGTTGAGCCGGGTTGCTGGTGGCAAGGAAGAGCTCGAGCATCTTCTTACAGGTGACATTCTCAATGTCACAAAAGGTGAGATCGGCCAGCGTGCTTTGGTATTCGGTGCGATCGCTGCCTTTTACGCAGTCTTTCACCGCCGCTTTGCACTGATATCAGCGACCGAATACGGCGAGCCGATAAACGGGCTCAATGTTCGCCTGTGGGATTTTCTTTTCTATGCGTCGTTTGCGATCATCGTCGTGAGCTTCGTCCGCGTCGCGGGAGTTCTGCTCACATTTGCGTACCTCATTGTTCCTGCGGTGTGTGGAACGATGCTGTCCGAAGGATGGGCGAAGAAGCTGATCATTGGCTGGATTGTCGCGGTCACAGCTTCGCTGCTCGGTCTGTGGAGCTCCTTCAAGCTCGATCTTCCCACCGGCGCAGCCATAGTCGTCGCATCGGGCTTGTTGCTGGCGATCGTTGGAACCGTTGTGTCATTTCGGCACCGATCCGCCTAGCCGCTATTGACTAGACCAAAGGTGACGGAAAAGCATGGAATTCCTTAACTTAGGAGTCCACATGACAATGAAATGAAGCGAAAAGACGCTCTCGATTACCACTCCGCTGGCCGGCCGGGAAAGATTGCCGTCGTCCCGACCAAGCCGCTCAATAACCAGCGTGATCTCGGCCTCGCTTACTCCCCGGGAGTAGCCGAACCCTGCCTCGAGATCCAGAAGAATCCCGAAGACGCCTACAAGTACACGGCCCGCGGTAACCTTGTCGCCGTAGTCACCAACGGAACAGCGGTCCTCGGCCTTGGCAACATAGGGGCACTTGCAGGAAAGCCCGTAATGGAGGGAAAGGGCAACCTTTTCAAGCAGTTTGCCGACCTGGATGTGTTTGATCTGGAAGTCGGATCTGAAGATCCTGATGACGTCATCCGCTTCTGCCAGCTGCTCGAGCCGAGCGTGGGTGGAATCAACCTCGAAGACATCCGCGCGCCTGACTGCTTCTATATAGAAGAGAAGCTGCGCGAGACGCTCCGTATCCCCGTCTTTCATGACGACCAGCATGGCACCGCAATCATCTCCGGCGCGGCACTGCTGAATGCGCTCGAGATCACCGGACGGGATATCGCAGAAGTGAAATGCGTATTCTCGGGTGCGGGCGCTGCCGCAATCTCCACCGCGGAGCATTACGTAAGGCTTGGCGTCAAGCGTGAGAACATTCTCCTGTCAGACCGTCAGGGGGTGATCTACAAGGGTCGCGCAGGTGAGATGGATCCATACAAGGCACGCTTCGCAAACGAGACAAATGCGCGGACACTTACCGACGCCCTCAATGGCGCCGACGTATTTGTCGGCCTGTCCGTCGCCGGCGCGGTTACAAAAGAGATGATTGCGGGGATGGCACCGAATCCAATCGTCTTCGCGCTCGCCAATCCCGAGCCGGAAATTCTTCCGGATGACGTGCGTGCCGTAAGATCCGATGCAGTCATCGCCACTGGCCGCAGCGATTACCCGAACCAGGTGAACAACGTTCTGGGATTCCCATTCATCTTCCGCGGCGCTCTCGATGCGCGCGCCACGGAAGTGAACGAGGCCATGAAGATGGCAGCGACGCGTGCGCTCGCACTTCTCGCAAAGGAAGAAGTTCCAGACAGCGTGTCGCGGCTTTATGGATTGAGCAGGGTCAAGTTCGGGCGTGATTACCTGATTCCCTTCCCGTTCGATCCGCGGATTCTCCTGTGGGTGGCACCCGCGGTTGCGTGGGCAGCGGTAGCAACCGGCGCCACGAGCGAATTCATCGATCTCGACGATTATCGCGAGCAGCTCGAGGCAAGACTCGGGCGCGCGCGGGGCGTGATGCGTGGAATCATCAACCGCGCTGTGCGTGATCCGCGGAAAGTCGTGTTCCCCGAGGGCGAGGAACCCAAGGTGATCCGCGCCGCGCAGATGATTGTCGACGAAGGAATTGCAGAACCGATTCTCCTCGGCAACCCTGACAACATCGCGCGCATTGCGAGAGAAAACGGGATTGCGCTGTCCGATATCTGCATCGAAGACCCTGCGAATTCGCCACGCCGGGAATCGTACGCGACATATCTCTGGAACCGGCGTCAGCGCAAAGGCCTGAGTCGAGGTGAAGCTCACCAGCTGCTGTACAACGGGAATTATTTCGGGTCAGTCATGGTTGCCCATGGCGATGCGGATGCGCTGGTATCGGGCGTCAACATGCACTATCCCGAGACCATTCGCCCGGCTCTCCAGGTGGTCGGCGTGCATCCGAAAGCCGAAGTGGTGAGCGGACTCTACATGCTCGTCTTCGACAAGCATGTTATTTTCTGTGGAGACACCACTGTCAACATCGATCCGACTGCCGAGCAGCTCGCGCAGATTGCGTATTCTGCGGGACGGATCGTTCGAACTTTGGGGATCACGCCGCGCATCGCGATGCTCTCCTTCTCCAATTTCGGAAGCGTTCGTCATCCGGAAGCGGAAAAGGTCGCTCGCGCCGTGCAGCTACTGAGACAGCGCGACCCCTCGATGGTGGTCGACGGAGAGATGCAGGCCGACACGGCGCTCGATGAAGATCTGCTCAAGTCGGCATATCCGTTCAGCTCGCTCAGCGAGAAGGCGAACGTTCTCATCTTTCCGAACTTGAGCGCGGGCAACATCGCGTACAAGCTGTTGAACCATCTGGGCGGCGCGACGGCGATCGGACCGATACTCGTCGGAATGAACCGGCCCGTGCACGTGCTCGAGCGCGGCGCAGATGTGCAGGACATCGTCAACATGGCGGCAGTTGCGGTGATGGATGCGCAGTCACGCGCACCGGCTCCGCGAAGCCGGTCTTAAATGCGAACTTTCATTCTTGAGGGATAGAAGGGATGGCGACTGAAACGAGGCCGGAGCGCGCCAGCGTTGCGCGCGAAAGCACGGTGGGATTGCAGAAGCAGGGAATCGACCCCAAAGGAAAGATCCACTGGAACCTGATCGCCCCCGAGCTTATGAACGCAGCGGCGCGGCTTGGCGAAGGTGAATTCGCGGCACGCGGTCCATTCGTCGCCGTCACCTCGCCGCATACCGGCAGATCTCCGAACGACAAGTTCGTCGTTAAGGAATCTTCGTCCGAGAACGATGTCGACTGGGGCAAGGTCAATCAGCCGTACGCTCCGGAAAAATATCAGGCTCTTCTCGCCGACGTCCGCGCATACCTCAGCGATCGCGAAGAGCTGTTCGTCGAGGATCTCTACTGCGGCGCCGATCCCAACTATCGTCTTTCCGTTCGCTACGTCTCGCCCAACGCGTGGCATATGGCGTTCGTGCGGAACATGTTCATCCGCCCGGACTTCACTGAGCTCGCGACATTCGATCCGAACTTCACCGTCCTTCATGCGCCTGAATTTCAGGCAGATCCTGCGAAGCATGGCACGCGCACAGGGACATTCATCGTTCTGAACATCGCCGAGCGCACAATCCTGATCGGCGGCACGCGCTACGCCGGCGAGCTCAAGAAGTCGATGTTCACCGTGATGAATTATCTCCTGCCAAAGCAGGGCGTTCTGTCCATGCACTGCTCCGCAAACATCGGATCGGCCGGCGACACCGCGCTCTTCTTCGGGCTCTCCGGAACCGGCAAGACAACTCTTTCCGCTGATCCCGAGCGCGCCCTCATCGGCGACGATGAGCACGGCTGGTCGAAGGATGGAGTTTTCAATTTCGAAGGCGGATGCTACGCCAAGGTGGTCAACCTGTCACCGGAGAGTGAGCCGGACATCTATCGCACGACTCAGATGTTCGGAACCATTCTCGAGAATGTGGTTCTGGATCCGTCCACCAAGCAGGTTCGCTTTGACGACGTGTCGATCACCGAGAACACACGCGCGTCGTACCCGCTCGACTACATCCCGAACTTCGTAACTGACGGCCGCGGTGGGCATCCGAAGAATGTCGTGTTCCTCACAGCAGATGCATTCGGCGTTCTTCCACCAATCGCCCGGCTCACTCCGCAGCAGGCGATGTATTACTTCCTCTCCGGGTACACGGCAAAGGTCGCGGGAACAGAACGCGGTGTAACTGAGCCGCAGGCGACATTCAGTGCCGCTTTCGGCGCGGTATTCCTCGTGTGGCACCCCACCAAATACGCGGAGCTGCTCGGCGAGCGGCTCCGGGAGCACGGCTCCAACGTGTGGCTTGTGAACACGGGGTGGAGCGGCGGGCCGTACGGAGTCGGAAAGAGAATGAAGCTGTCGTACACGCGCGCGATGGTGCGTGCTGCGCTTTCAGGCGCGCTCGATGGAATTGCGCTCCGCACAGATCAGAGCTTCGGGCTGCACGTTCCCACTTCAGTTC
>DASROK010000459.1:0-4018 GCA_035646915.1 Gemmatimonadaceae bacterium | reverse complement strand
ATGGGATCTGGAGCTGCATGGGGCGACTACGACAGCGACGGCTGGGTGGACCTTGTGGTCGCAAACGAAGTTGGCCCGCTCACAATCGCCGAGGCTGAACGCCGCGAGTCGCCGGCGCGCGCGCGGTTGTATCACAATGATCACGGCAGATTCAGCGACGTAACGGACAAAGCTGGAATCGATTTTCGCGGATGGGGAATGGGTGTCGCGTGGGGCGATTACGACAACGACGGAAATGTCGATCTCGTTCTCACTGCATTCGGACACAATGTTCTGTATCACAACAACGGGAATGGCACGTTCGATGATCGAAGCGGTGTTTCGAAAATCGGCGTGCCGGCTGGGTTCTGGACGGGCGCATCGTGGGGTGACTACGACCGTGATGGAATGCTCGATCTCTATGTCACAGGATATGTGAAGTACGCGCGGCCTTCCGGCGCCGCAGCCTCGAGCCGCTATGACGTCGAGAATCCCGCAAGCATCAATCCGGCGTCATTTCCTCCCGAGCGAAATCTCCTGTTTCGCAATGATGGCAAGGGCGCATTCACTGAGGTGGCTGCAGCAGCAGGAGTCATGGATACAACAGGCCGCGGGTTGTCCGCGGCGTGGGCCGATCTCGATGGAGACGGATGGCTCGATCTCTACGTTGCGAATGATCAGTCCGACAACGCGTTCTTCCGCAATCTTCACAACGGTAAGTTCCTGGACGCGAGTGAATCCGCGCGTGTCGCTGATTATCGCAGCGCGATGGGAATCGCAGTTGGCGACTGGGACAATGACGGCGGTCTCGATCTCTTTTTGACGCACTGGCTTGCGCAGGAGAACGCGCTGTATACGAACGAGCTGAGCGCGTCGAAGAGCCGTAACAGAGGGGGTGACGTTTCGAAGCTGACGTTCATGGACGAGGCAGACCAGTACGGCCTCGGCCAGATCTCGCTCGATTTCGTCGGCTGGGCGACGTCGTTCATCGATTACGACAACGACAGCAAAGTGGACCTGTTCGTCGTGAACGGGAGCACGCTTCAGGACAGGAACGATTCAACGCGGCTCGTGCCGATGCGCAGCCAGCTTTTCTGGAATCAGGGCCGGCGCGAGGGTTTTTTCGATGTAACACCCGTCGCGGGCCCGATTCTCAGCAGGGAAATAGTTGGACGAGGCGCCGCATTTGCCGATTACGACAACGATGGCGACGAGGATGTCTTCATTGTGAGTCACGGGGGGCCAGGGCTTCTCCTTCGCAATGACGGAGGCAAGCGCAACCACTGGCTTCAGGTAGAGCTGCGCGGAACGAAATCAAATCACGATGGAATCGGCGCAATCGTGCGTGTTGTGTCAGGCGGTGTTGCGCAGACGCGACAGGCTGGCGCTCAAAGCTCATATCTCTCGCAGAACAGCCTGATCGAGACATTCGGGCTTGGCGACGTTACCCGAGCTGACACGGTGGAAGTGGTCTGGCCGCGGGGTGCGCGGTCATCGAGATACGCGGTGAGCTCTAATCAGCGCGTTCTCATCACCGAGGGTGAGACGCGCAGCGCAGACAGGGCTGAAATTCAGAACTTCTGGAATCTTTATCGCGAAGCTACCGCACTCCGAGTTGCGCATCAGACACAACGCGCTTCGGATGTCTACGCGCGAGCTCTCGCAATAAATCCCGACCATGAAGATGTTCTGTATTACTACGGAAGCATGCGGCTCGAGCTCGGCGATTTTGCCGGCGCTCGCAACGCGTGGCGAACGCTTGCCAGCAACAATCCTGCAAGCGCGCGCGCGCACTCGGAGCTTGGATCGCTCTACCTTTGTCTCGAGCCTGGCGCTCCCTTTCTTCCCGATTCCGCGGAGGTGCACTTCGACCGTGCTTTCGGGATCAACCGGGAGGAGACTGGACCGCTCATCCGCCTTGGCGAAGTCGCGCTCGTGCGCGGTGACCTGACCGCAGCGAGGCGCCGCTTTGCGGCAGTGCTTGCCACTCATCCGGGAAATGTGACTGCGCGTTTTTATGACGGGTACGTCGACTGGAAGAACGGAAGAACTGCGCAGGCACAAGTTCAATTCACGCGAGCGTCAGCTGATTCGATGAGTGGCCTCCACACCGGGCGACAGCGGTGCGCAGGAACCTGGGTGCCTGGAGTTAAAGGGAAGGGCGGAGATCCGGCGCGCGAAATGTCCCGCCGCTTTCGTTCCCTCGACAGCGTGTTGTCTGTTGCGCGCAGGAGAGCGCGCTGATCACGGCCTGCCCGGGCTGTTAACGCGCCTAGTGTTGTAGCTGCGCAAATAGCTGGCGTGTGCAGAATCAGCCGGATACCTGTCGCTGCTGCCATAGGGATACGAGACGATCCGGTGATAGGGAAGCGGACCGACTGTTGTGCCGAAAGCGGTGTTCAAGTCTGAATCCTTGATCCATCCGTCCGTGTAAAGAAGGAAGTCGCGTTTCCATCCTTTCGGGAGTGAGCTCGCGGAGCTCGCATCGAACTGAACGGTTGCTTCGTCTCCCGGACCCATCACTACATACATGTCGTCCGGATTCTGGAGAAGCGGAAGCACATCACCAAAGCGCGTGAAGTCACCTTCGATCGGCCGCCATGGTGAAGTCCTGGTCACATCGTCATAGGCAAACCAGTACGGTCCATAGCGGCCGCCCTTTCGATACATGCGCGAGAAGCCGCGGTAATGAAGATCCGCGGCAACGGGATCGAGCGTCGTGATTTTTATACGGTCGTTCGTAAGAGTTTTCGCGACGAACGCCTTGTCCCAGTAGATCTGCATGTTGGTGCGAAGACGCACGCGATGGTCGGCTGTCGGGAATTTTCCGCTCAAATCGATCACCATCGTCTTGTCCTTGCCCGACGGAAACCCAATGCTCGCGACTGCAGTGCGCCACCGTCCGCTCGCGTCGCGCACCTCCAGTGACGGAGAGAAAACCTTGACCGTGGGCTGCTGCGCGAGTGCGACGTTGATGCTTGCATCGGTAGGATAGATCCACCCGCGCAGGAAAAGTGAGGTGCCTGGAGATCCCGCACCGGGTCCAAGGTCCATGATGAGATCGTGAGGCTCGACAACTCCCTGATATCGAGTTGGGACCATGTTCGACACGTAGGTGTCGTCGACTTCGCGCAGCGCGTCGAGAACATTGTTTCCGCGCTCATCAACTGCGAAGCGTGGCAGCTGTTCCTGCGGAACCTGAAACAGCCGAAGACTCACCGGCCCAGGCGGAACGAACCGCTCATCGACGAAAACGTCGATTGAATCAGGATGATCGACAGCAATGAGCTTTACCTGATCGGCGTACGCGGTTTCCCACAGCTCTTCAGTGAGCTGAAGGAAGTATTTACCGTTGCGCGGCTTGAGGGCGTTCCCATCGATTCGCAGATATTCCTGCGACGCGCCTGCGGGAGCAAATGCGCTCGTTCCTCCCATGAGACCGAGAGGCATCCCCAATGCGCTGCGCCACATGGCGTCGGTGGCGAAGCGGTATTGTTTTCCATCCCATGTATAGGCGAGCGCGCACGATCCTTTCAGCGTTTCGCTCTCGACTACGTCCTGATCGCCACCCGGTACGTAAACCGTCTGGGGCACTCCGTTCGGCCATTCAATGCGAAGCACGTCAGCTTTGAGATGCGGACCCAGTCCGAAATGCGTTACACGACCTGTTGCGACGCGAGTCTGAAACATTTTTCCGGCTCGAAGCTCGAGCTTCGAGCCAATACCAAGAGTGTTGTTCTTACCGCTTCCAGTGCGAAGAGCTTTCAGCTCCACATTCACTGCAAGGTTGCTGTTCCCGCCGTTGTTGCGAAGGAGTCTCATACCGCCGGATGAACCGGTGAGCCACAGATCCTGATCGCCGTCGACATCGATGTCAGAGACAACGAGCCCCGAGGCTGCCACTGATCTCGCATTCGTTGGGAGAATAGACGAGCGATCGACGAATTGCCCGGTGCCGTCGTTCCGCGACAGTGTCACCCCAGACGGGCCGGCAACCACAATGTCGAGCCAGCCGTCGTTGTCATAGTCGACAAAGGAC
>DASROK010000458.1:0-5908 GCA_035646915.1 Gemmatimonadaceae bacterium | reverse complement strand
AAAGAAGCGGGAGTCGCTCGACTCGACGCGTCGGTTGTCGATGCGCGCCGAGTGCTTGCAGAAACTGAATCGCGCCAGGAAGAAGCGCGCGAGCGGCGAACGCAAAGCCAGATTGCGAGCGCACAGGCAAATGCCCGCCTGCAGGTCGCGAGTGATCGTGAGCGCCATCTCAGGGAAGAATTCACAAACGCGAACGCACGCCTCGAGTCACTCCAGTCCGAACTCAGCACCTTGTCTTCTGCCGACAGCGAGCTCGCAAAGCAGCTCGCAACGTGGCAGCTCGATCTCGAGGCGAAGCAGGCGACGCTCGAGGACGCAGAAGCGCGTCTGGCGAGTGCCGAGCTCGCCGTTAAGACAGCCGATGAAAGACTCGAGGAGGCGGAGCATGAGCTCACAGATATCCGGCATCGTTCATCTGCGCTGAGCGAAGAGCTTCATTCCTCCGAGCTCAGGCTCACTGAATTATCAGGCCGACGCGCGATGATTCGCGAACGGCTCGAGACAGAATGGAGAAAGCCGCTGGAAGACCTGATGCAGTCCATCGAGCAGGTCGAGCTCGATGATGAGGCGCTGCGAGCGGAGTCGCTGCAGCTGCGCGATCAGGTCGATGCACTCGGACCAGTAAATCCGCTTGCAATCGAAGAACACGACGAAGAGCAGAAGCGGCTCGAGATGCTCACCAGCCAGCGCGCTGACCTTGCAGCGGCAAAGCTTTCACTTCAGCAGGCAATCAAGGAAATCGATACGACTGCGCGCGAGCTGTTCCTCACGACGTTCGTTCAGGTGCGGGAGAACTTCAGGAACATATTCATGACGCTGTTCGGCGGGGGCGAGTGCGATCTCCGGCTCGAAAATGCCGAGACGCCGCTCGACGGCGACATCGAGATTCACGCTGCTCCTCGCGGAAAGAAAACGCAGCGCATTCATCTCCTGTCGAGTGGAGAGAGAGCGCTCGTCGCGCTGTCGCTTTTGTTCGGCATCTTCCTCACCAAGCCAAGCCCGTTCTGCCTGATGGACGAAGTCGATGCGCCACTCGATGACGCCAACATCGGGCGATTCGTGAGAATGCTCAACGAGTTCAAGCGCAACACGCAGTTCATAGTCATCACGCACAATCCGCGCACAACCACCGAAGCTGCAGACTCGGTGTACGGTGTCACGATGCAGGAGCCTGGAGTTTCATCGCTCGTGAGCGTGCACATGCGCGGTGCCGCAGTCGAAGAAGCAATCGCCGGCAGACTCACACCCGCCGAGGCGGCGGAAGCACTTACCGTTTGATGCTCGTCGTGATGGGTCACGGCGCCACGGCCGAGGAGGTCGAGCGCGTCGTCAAGGTAATCAGCGAGCTTGGCTATGAAGCCCGCCCGATGCCCGGCGCGCAGCGGACTGCCATCGGGGTTGTCGGTAACGATGGGCGAGTAGACTCATCGCGCCTGGCGGCCCTTCCCGGCGTTGTCGAGATAATCCACGTCACGCAGCCATACAAACAGGTCTCGAGAGAATGGAGACCGGAGAGCACAATAGTTACGATCGCACCAGGGGTGTCGTTCGGCGCCGATGAAGTTCCGATCATTGCCGGACCATGCTCAGTTGAATCGGAAGAGCAGATTGTCGAAGCGGCACATGCAGCGCGTGCCGCGGGAGCTGCTGCGCTGCGAGGCGGTGCATTCAAGCCACGCAGCTCGCCGTATGCATTTCAGGGACTTGGCAGGAAAGGACTCGAGCTTCTCGATATCGCAAGAAAGGAAACCGGCCTTCCGGTCGTCACCGAGGCAATGGATGACGAAGGCGCGCACCTTGTCGCCGAGTATGCAGACTGCATTCAGATCGGCGCGCGCAACATGCAGAACTATTCTCTGCTCAAGACAGTGGGCCGCATTGGCAAGCCGGTACTTCTCAAGAGAGGAATGGCCGCAACCATCACCGATCTGCTGCTGAGTGCGGAGTATATTCTTTCAGAGGGCAACGAGCAGGTGATTCTTTGCGAGCGCGGTGTTCGCACATTCGATCCGGCAACGCGCAACATGTTCGATCTCACAGCGATTCCGACTGTGCACCGCATGTCGCACCTGCCGATAATCGCTGACCCGAGCCATGGAACAGGAATTCGCGATCGTGTGACTCCAATGGCACGCGCTGCTCTGGCGGCCGGCGCCGATGGCATCATTGTGGAAATGCATCCTCATCCGGACAACGCGCTTTCCGACGGCGCGCAGTCGCTCTATCCCGATGAACTCACCGCACTGATCAGAGAGCTCCGCGCAGTTGCGACAGCAATCGGAAGAAGTGTCACTGAAACCGGAACGGCCTCGGCGCGATCGGGTAAACAGTAGCATGATCAAAATCCTTGCAGCAGCAGCGGCGCTCGCGATAGCGCCTGTCGCCAACGCGCAGTCGCCTGAGGCAGTGATGGACCACGCCGTGAAAGCTTACGCCGACCTGAAAAGCGTCCGCGCGGAGTTCCGGCAGTCGATCACGAATCCGATCACAGGCACCAATCTCGTTTCGCGGGGAGTCCTTCTGCGCAAGGATCCTGGCTTCCTGTCCATCAACTTCACGCAGCCGCGCGGAGACAGAATTGTCTCTGATGGCGAGTCTCTCTGGATTTACCTCCCAAGCAGCGCTCCCGGTCAGGCAATCAAGACATCGGCGAAAGCGAACAGTGCGCTTGCAATGGTCGATCCGGGCGGAGTGTTTCTCTCATCGCCTGCTGCCCGTTACACAATGAGCAGCGGAGGGACCGCTACGATTGGCGGGCGCAAGATGAATGTGGTGAGTCTCGTGCCGAAAAAATCGAACGGAATTTTTTCGCAGGCGAGAGTGTGGGTCGATGCTTCAACGAGTTTCATCAGGCAATTCGAAGTCGTCGATGCCAATGGATTGAAGCGTGTAGTGACCATCACGTCGATCCAGCCCAACGCATCGATCAGTACCGCAGACTTCCGCTTCAGCCCGCCAAAGAACGTGCGGGTTCTGGATTCAGCTTCGTACTGAGTCTCAGCGCAGCAGAAGCACTCGCTGCATCTCGGCAATAGTTTCCGGTGCAACGCCCCGCTGCGCAGCGATTGAAAGCGCAGCGAGTGACAGGCGCTTGTAGACTGCGCGCGCTTCGGCGTGATTCCTGAGAGCTCCGAGATGCCGCATCAGTGTGTCCGTTTCACCCCGTACTACGGGACCGGTCATTGCTTCCGCAGGTGAGTGCTCCGCGAGATTCGACACTGCGGCGTCCATCAATCCGTTGACCGCCTGTTGTGCGCTCCTCTCGGGAACTCCCAGTGCGGTGAACATCTCGGTTGCGATCGCGGCCAGCACGACGGGGAAGTTCGAGCTCATGACTGCGGCTGCGTGATAGAGAGCTTTTCCGCCCGCAGGAATTTCCAGAGTTCTCGCGCCGATGTGACCAGCGAGTCTTCGCGACGCGGAGCGAGCAAGATCATCGCCGTCGATGCCGATCCACGCTTTTTTCAAAAGCTCCGGAATCCTGTCGGGATTGGCAAAGGGAATGAGTGGATGGAATGTCCCTCCTCCCAGGCCACGCTCGAACAGCGACGGCAGGAGCTGCGGCTCAGCCGAGCCTGAGGTGTGCAGCACCACTGTTCCGGTAGCAAGGCGCGGAGCGTGATTCTGCGGACGCCGATCGACCAGCTCGCTGATGGCATCGTCGATCTGATTGTCCCGGACCGCGAGGATGATGGTGTTCGCATCGGAGACTGCGGCGGGAATTGCGCCTGTTGACGTAGTCCACGCAGTGTGCCGGCGACCGTGCAGTCCAAGCACTTCAATGCCGGATCCGCGAAACGCCCGATAGAGTCCTCTGCCTACCTGTCCAGCGCCAACAATGAAAACCCGTTCGCTCACTCGGAGCCCGCCGCACGCTGTCGCGCGAGAGCCCTCTTGAGGAGTGCGTCCTGAGACGCTGCACCGGTCGTCAGCTCGAGCGCCGTCCTTATGGCCTTGTCATTGGCAACGCGTCGCTTGAACTCCGCCTCGGGCCCAAACACGTAGCGCGCGATGTCATAACCAAGCAGTGTGCGCACGACATTCGACGACTCGTCATAGATACCGCGATCCATCACAACGCCACGCGCCACCATGCGCTTCCAGACTTCATCGAGCATTTCCTGCGTCACTGTAAACTGCTCGGTCCTGACCGAGCCGTTAGCCTTGAGGCTCAGCGCATAATCCGTCAGCGCATCACGGAACTGGCTGACCTTTCTTCCCAGTACCGACTGCAGATCCCGCACATCTGCGGTGAACGCACTGTCGCTTTCGATCACATCGGGCGTGATTCCACCACCGTCGTACACGGTTCTTCCTGACGCCGTGCGATAGCCCTTCGCGTCTTTCTTCACTGGCTCAGGATCTGTATCACCATCGTCGCGATCCAGCTTCTTGCTGATGGATCTGCCCGACGGAGTGAACCATCGCGCTGTTGTGATCTTGAGTCCCCCCGCATCGCCGAGCGCAATGATCGACTGAGCGCTTCCCTTCCCGTAAGTCGGCTCTCCGATGATCACTGCGCGATCGTGATCCTGCAGCGCGCCGGCAACGATCTCGGCTGCGCTGGCGCTCTTGTCATCGACAAGAATGGCGAGTGGAAGTGACGGCCACTTCTGTCCGGTGCTGTCGGTGTAATCTCGATTCGATCCTGCTGTTCGCCCGCGTAGACTCACAATCCGCTGGCCTTTGCCAAGGAACAAATCGGCTACGGCTGTTCCCTGCTCGAGAAGTCCGCCGGGATTCGAACGAAGATCGATTATCAGAGATTTTGCGCCGCGGCTGAGCAGCGCTGAAACACTTCGCGCCAGCTCGCGCTCGGACGAGTCGCTGAACGCCTTCAGATCGACGTAGCCTACTCCATTCGGCATCATCGCAACGCGACGCACTGCGCTCTGATGAAGCGCCTTGCGCTCGAGCGTGAGCGGAATCGACGAAACCAGTCCTGGTCTCTCGATTTTCATGGTGACTGTCGTTCCGGGCTGCCCGCGGAAAGACTTGCCGGCATCTTCGAGAGTCCAGCCCTGAGTGGAATGGCCGTCGACCTCCACGATTCTGTCGCCCGGCTGAATGCCAGCGCGCTCTGCCGGACTGCCCGGGGTCGGAGCAATCACCACAATCCATCCGTCGCGAGCATCAACCTGAATTCCGACGCCGGCATAATTGCCGGTGGTGGTCTCATTGAGGCGGCCAAGCTTGTCGGGTGCGAGAAGCGAGGTATACGGATCCTCCAGCTCGTACAACATTCCATCGACAGCCATCCTGTACATCGCAGGCGTGCCGAGCGAATCGACATAATTGCGATATACGTGCGTGAATACTTCGTCGAACAGGCGCGCGGCTTCAGCTTTGGTTGTAACCGGCCCCGACCGCGTTCCACGCTCGAGCAGCCATCCTCCCGCGATGAGCGAGAACATGAGAAGTGTCGCGACTGTTATTGTGCGGGACCGGAGTCCGGGATTGATGTCGAGCATCAGCGGTCTTTCCTGTTCATCAGCGCGGGAATCTTCTGCCGGAGCGAATCGACGACCCGGGCATGCACCTCCT
The DNA here is from genome assembly GCA_035646915.1 of Gemmatimonadaceae bacterium. Classification (GTDB taxonomy): domain Bacteria; phylum Gemmatimonadota; class Gemmatimonadetes; order Gemmatimonadales; family Gemmatimonadaceae; genus UBA4720. The sequence goes on along the minus strand of DASROK010000458.1, from coordinate 364 downwards.
GGGGATTGCCCCTTCCATCCACGGCAACGATCACGCCGCATTCAGGATGTTCCCGTTGCCAGTCATTACTGGCAAAGCGAGCGAACCCCTGCGCGACTCGGGCGTGGAACTCATCGCCGAGCTGTTCGATACGGTCCTGCTCACCACGTGCCGTCGCTCTCTCCATTCCTTCCGCCGCAGTAATGCTCAGCACAATCGTAAGATCCGGAATGAGACCATCGGTCGCGAGAGCATTCGACTTGCGAACTTCCGCTTCCGGAAGCCCGCGTCCATCGATCTGGTAAGCGTAAGTCGAGAGAAAGAATCGGTCCATCAGTACAACTACACCACTGGCCAGTGCGGGGTCAATCTCGTCGTGCACGAG
>DASROK010000457.1:0-6742 GCA_035646915.1 Gemmatimonadaceae bacterium | reverse complement strand
TCTGGCCGAAGTGCTGTACGAGCCTCTCCTGGTTAGCGAACACTCCTTCGCGCTCGAACCACATCGCAGCCGGCAGCACAACATCGGCGATGTCGGTAGTAGGCGTTTCATATGCTTCCGAAACAACGACGAAAGCATCGACTCTCGACAGAGCAGCTCGATACCGGCTGAGATTCGGCAGGCTCTGCATCGGATTCGTTGCCTGAATCCACAGGAATCTGATGTCACCGCGCTCGAGCGCGCGGAACATCGCCAATGCATGGTGGGAGGGGCGGTGATCGATCCTGTGGAGCGGAATGCCCCAGATCGCCGACGCACGGCGACGGTCTCTTTCACTCGTGACTGATCCGCGCGGCAGTGTGTGAGTCAGCGACCCTGCGTCGTGAACCGCGCTCCCACCATTTGGTTGTTCCGTCAGAGAAAGAGCGCTGTTACCCGACGATCCGATCTTGCCTACGAGAAGATGAATGTTATAAAGGACATTGTTTGTCCACGTGCCGCGCGCGTTGCGATTTGCGTTTGCGCCCCAGACCGACATCACCCTGCGAGAGCGATCGCCATAAAGCGATGCGAGCCAGCGTATGCGCTCCGCTGGGATTCCCGAGATGCGTTGCGCCTGCTCGGGAGTCGAACGCGAGAGAAATTCAACGTAATCGCGCCACCTCACGCTCACTGGTGTTTCGTCGATCAACAAATCGTTGTTTGTTCCGTCTCCTATGCCGAGTGAGCCGCGCTTGAATGCGACATGCTTTTCAACGAACTCATGGTTTGTCCAGCCTCGCGCGATTATCTCGTGACAGATGGCGTTTGCGATTTCGATCGTCGAATACGGAGCGAGTACCAGCGATTGATCCGCCGCGTAGCTCGTCCGCGTTGTTCGACGAGTGAGATCGATGATTCGAACACCGGGATCCTTGCGTCGCCGGTCCAGCATTCGCGAGAAGAGAACCGGATTCGACTCGGCGAGATTGGTATCCCACAAAACGAAGACATCGGCACTCTCAATGTCGTCATAGCAGCCAACGGAGCCGTCGAGGCCGAAGGTCTTCTCGAGCCCGACCATTGCACTCGCAGCATGCAGGCGGGTACTGGTCTCGATGTTGTTCGTTCCCAGGCCACCCTTTAAGAACTTCGATGCAATGTATGCGTCCGGGATCGTCCATTGAGACGAGCCGTACATTGCAACGCTGTCCTTTCCATATTGCCGGATGGTTTCGCGAATTCGGTGGGCAACAATGTCGAGAGCCTCTGTCATTGGCACCGGCGCAAGCGACCTGCTTCTCCGCACCATTGCGCGCGTGATCCGGTCACTGCCATAAAGCGCCTGCGCCGAGTAATAACCTTTTGCGCAAGCCAGGCCCTTGCTGACTGTGGAGCGCGGATCGCCTTTTACTGCGCCGGCATGTCCCTCATCGATAGCAATGAGCAGCCCGCAACCAACGCCGCAAAGTCGGCACGGGGATTTGATCCATTGAGGATCTCGTTGTGCCGTTGGAAGATCGTCAGTCGCGCGCAACACCCCGGGCGCAAGCGCGGACCCGGCCGCAGCTGCCGATATCGCGGCCGCTCCCTTGAGAAATCCTCTCCGATCGACGCCGCTAGCCATCGGTTAATGCTGGGGCAGCCCGGCGAAGTTGAGAATCAGTTATTTCCGGAGGATGCGCAGGGGAAACCCTGACTACGGGAGGAGGGCCTCCTTCATATCTTAGCGTCTGAAAAGTTTACGCTCATTCGGCTCACCACCGGATCAGTAGCTGCGGCAGTTGCACGGTTTCTTTTCTCGATGAGAATAGCCATGCCAAACGCCTCACCTTCAGTACGAGCCACTGCGTTTTGCGCAACCGCCGCGGCCGTGGTGTTTGCCGCGGGTTGCTCCAGCGATAAGATCGTGTATCGCGACCGCCTTCCCTTCAACGATCCACCCGCTGCTGCTGCTGGTTTTCTCGGCTATTACGACGCCGCGAAAAAACAGACGACATGCGGAAACTGCCACGCTGATTTTCAGGGAAGCTGGTCTCAGACCAAGCATGCGAGCGCGTGGGCCAATCTCCAGGCGAGCGCAGGAAAAGAAGCCACCTGCAATAACTGTCACACGGTAACCGGCAACGGGAACGTGGCGTCAGGTACCAAAGCCGCTTATGAAGCGGTACAAACCGAAACCTATCAGGATGTCCAGTGTGAGAGCTGTCATGGACCGGGACTCCAGCACGTCGAAGGTGTAGGGCAGGGCAATATCACCGTGCGGCCGCTTGCGAAGGTCAGCATGACGGGGACCGGTACCTGCGGCGATTGTCACTCCGGCGCACACCAGCCGTTCGCGGAGGAGTGGAAGCAGTCAGGACATGCGAACGTCAGCGCGAGCCGTGCTTCGAACACCGTGTGCCAGGGTTGTCACGACGGTCGTAAAGCGCTCGCGCGCTTCGGCGTTGCGGACAACTATCAGGAAAAGTCTGACCCGACCGCATATCAGGCAACCACATGCGCAGTCTGCCACAATCCTCATGGATCGGAAAATCCAAAACAGCTCCGCTTTTCGATATCGTCACCGGATCCTGAGCAGAATCTCTGCATGCAGTGTCACATGCGCCGGACGACCCCGGAGCTCGATGCGACTACTCCGCACGCACCGCAAGGCGCCGTTCTTCTTGGGCTGGCGGGGTATCGTCCGCCCGGCTTCGCCTACGACACCGCCCGCATTTTCGGATCGCATGCGACGGAGAAGAATCCGCGGCTATGCGCGGGATGTCATGTCACCAGATTCACCGTCACCGACAAGCTCACCGGCGCCTTCCAGTTCCAGGCGACCGGACACCTGATGCGCCCGATTCCATGCCTCGACGCAACAGGAAAACCGACCGGTGACAAGACGTGCGCATACACAGCTCCGACGCGATCGTGGCAGAGCTGTTCCCAGGCAGGATGTCACGCCAACGCAGAAGTCGCGGCGAACGCGTTCAATACCGTACGCGCAAGAATGAAATTCCTGTCCGATCAGCTATGGCTGAACTCGAACAACGACGGAACGCTTCAGGCAACGCCGACTGATGGTGGTCTGCTTGCGCAGGTGAAGAAGAACCGACCGGCCGAATGGAGCAACACGGATATCGTGATCACTCCGGCCGAGGGAGCGGAGTTTAACGCTCGTCTGTGCGGCGAATACAATCAGGCTAACGCCGACAACTCCAAAGGAGTCCACAACCCGTTCTTGTGCGAGGCTCTCCTCATCGCCACTATCAACTACATCCGGACCTACTACAGCCTTCCCGCGGCGTCAGTGAGTGTCCAGGATGAGGTCGATCGTCCGATTGGCGGGGAGTTTCGTAATTCGATGCACGTTTCGCGCTCTCGTCCGAGGTAGTTGATCCGATCGCGCTGCAAGGTGTGATCGACTCCAATATCAGCAGCGCTGCACATACTCTCAGCCTCAGTGCAGCGCAGGCGCAGACGCACGTCCCTCCGCTCGATTCAGTCCGAGTCACATCTCCTCTGCCCCGCGGCGTGGCCGGAGTCGTTCGATTTCTTCTCACTACCGTGCCATCGTGGATCCAGATCGTCGGTCTCATCCTCGCTGTCATTATCGGCATTGCGATCGTCCTGTATCTCATCCGAAGGCGGGAGCAAATTGGACGATGGCTGTCGACGCGCTCGCGCGCTGCGAAGATCTCGCTTACTGCGGCAGGTGTCGTTCTCGTCCTCGCCGTAGCCGGAGCAGGTACGGCAACATGGAATTACACCCAGCACTCCAACGACTTCTGTGTTGGATGTCACGTGATGGATCCTGCCTTCGAGAAGATGACGAAGGGCAGGAGCAAGCACGCGAAGCTTTCGTGTCACGACTGTCATCAGCAGTCGGTGTTCGCCAGCGCGCGACAGGTCTACGTCTGGATTTCCGAGCGACCAAAAGAAATCGGATCACACGCCAACGTGCCGAATACAGTATGCGAGAACTGTCACGTCACGAAGGACACAGCAGTGTGGCAGCGAATTGCATCGACCGCTGGGCATCGGGTACACCTCGAGTCTGATTCCAGCGCGCTCAAAAACCTGAAGTGCGTCAAATGTCATGCTACCGAGCTTCACAGGTTCGAGCCGGCAAAGCAGTCGTGCGGCCAGAGCGGGTGCCACGAGCAGAAGGACACACGTATCGTGCTCGCGAAAATGGCCGGACAGACGGTGCGGCATTGTACCACCTGCCACCAGTTCACTGCCGACGTTCCTGCACTTGCAACGCGCGATTCAGCGCGAGGCACACTGGTTCCCGGCGCCTCGCAATGCCTCGGCTGCCACCAGATGCGCAAAGTGCTCGCTGACTTCGATGCAGCAAAAGATCCACACGGAGGAAAATGCGGAACGTGCCACAACCCGCATTTACAAAAGACTCCCCAGGCTGCGGCGACTACATGCACGACGTCCGGCTGCCATGCAAACTGGCGCGATGAGCCGTTCCATGTTGGAGAAGCGCACCGGCGAGTCGGATCGCAATGTCTCACATGTCACCTGCCTCACAGCGCCAGGGTCGATGCAAGTGAATGCACAACGTGTCATTCACAGATAAGAAATCGCGGCAGGCTCAAGCCACCGATGCCCTTCGACACACTGAAAGCGTTGAGGCGCAGTGAAAACGGCGGGCCACCTGCATTTCTCTTCGGGCATAAGGTGCGTCGCGGCACTCCCATACGAGTTGCCTTCGCAAGTTTCGAGAACGCCAGTGCACAATTACCGTATCAATCCCTGCGGGAAATGCTACAGGGGCCGCGCGCCCCCGTATTCAATGCCGGTGTCGGTCCGCCTTCGGGCAAGACTGTTGCACCCGACAGCTTCCCGCATTCGAGGCATGAGAAACTTGCATGCCTCGAATGTCATCAGACGGGATCGGGCCACGGTCTCCTGACATTCGAGCGCCCGCGCGGGTGTCAGATCTGTCATCACCAGGCACCGGCACAGGCAAAGTGTCAGAACTGCCATCAGGCTCCCGAATACTCTTCAGCGAAGCAGATGACAGCGACGGTGTCAGTACCCGGTCATGCGCCTCGACCGCGCACTGTGGATTTCTTCCACTCTCTGCACGTAAAGAAAGCCTGCATCGATTGCCATACCACTCCCGTAACACTCGAGCCGGCGGCGGGAGTGAAAGCATGCAGCAGCTGTCATCAGGATCACCACGCAGCCGGCAGAAACTGTCTGGTCTGTCACGCGCCTGTTCAACCGAAGCTCGCACATCAATCGATAGAGGCGTCGCATCAACGCTGTGATGCATGCCACACTGCAACGACAATCGCGCGTCTGACGCCCACACGGACTTTCTGCAGTACGTGTCATACCGACAAGCTGGCAAGTCACTACGTCCAGAAAGAATGCACTGTGTGTCATTTCCTGGCTGATCCCGCGACTTATCGTTCTCGAATTTCGTCGAGGGCACGGGAGTGAGACGGGCAGCACTCCTCTCGATGGGGTTCATTGCAGTGACTGCGGGCGCACAGGACTACCGTGCGCGCGTCGATGCACGCATGCAGTCGATCTGGTTCCGGGGATTGATACAGGACAGCATTCCGTCTGCATTGGCTGTCACGACAGCCAACGGTGGATTTGAGACCGCTGATGGCAATGCCGTCAGATGCAACGGCGGTGAATTCTGCTTCTTTTTCAGGCCCGGTCAGTCGCTTCATGGACTTCCTGTCGTGACATCGGCAAGCGTTGCAATGTGGGGTTTTGGTGTTCAGGGACTTTCACTCCGCGCGTCGGGCCGCATTACTGGCGACTTCGGAGATGCCGACGCGTATCCTGGAACCGAGCCCGCCCTGCAGCTCATCGAGGGGTTGCTCGAGTATCAACGCTCAGCACTTCTCGCCCGGGCTGGGCGTCAGCTGATTGCTTCTCGTCTCGAGCCGATTGGATTCGACGGCGGATGGCTGCGATATCGTTTCGATCGCACGTCGCTCGAGCTCACCGGATACGGAGGATGGGGACTCGGACGCGCCGCAGTTGTGTCAGATCTGAATCCAGCACTCAATCCACTCGATGAATTCCGACCGCGTAACCGGCAGATTGTCGCCGGGGCCGAGGCGGCATTGAACTACAGAGCTGCCGATCTGAGAGCGGAATATCGTCGAGAGATCGATCCTGAAGACAATTACTTCGTGTCGGAGCGCGGGGCTTTCTCATTCACCGGGCAGCGCAATCATTATCGGTTGAACGGCGGGCTCGACTACAACATCGCGGAAGGCCGATTGGGAAGCGCCGACGCCACGCTGTCATGGCTGCAGCGCCGATACTCGATCAGCGCGGGGGTGAAACGTTATCGGCCATACTTCAGCTTGTGGACGCTGTGGGGTGCCTTCAGCCCGGTCGCATACAATGCAGCAAACATGTCCGCCGAGGTAAGACCGCGATCGTGGCTGTCACTGCGGGGGAGAGCAGAGCGCTATCGATACGAAGATGCCGGCATCTCGACGGCTCTCGTGTCCGGACTCGAGGACCGTGGCTGGCGAATTCGCACCGGTGCAAGTGCTGCTGCTAATGCGCGATGGACATTCGACGGAAACTATGGACTCGAGCATGGCCCCGGCGCGTCGTCGCGATATGCAGACGCATCGGTGAGATATTCTCCCGGCAATCGGGTTACGCTCGACGCATTCGGTGGAACTCTCGCTCGCCCGCTCGAGCTTCGATTTTACGACGCGACAAGCCGATGGATTGGTGGTCGGGCTCAATTGCAGCAAACCGACCAGCGCCGCATCTGGGC
>DASROK010000456.1:0-4545 GCA_035646915.1 Gemmatimonadaceae bacterium | reverse complement strand
CTCATTTACGTCGCGTGCATCGATGTCGACCCATTTTCTTCCGATGCGATACCGGAAAAGCCGCCTGCCGGGCGTTCCCATCAGGTCATCGACGAATCTTATCAGGCGGCGATCGATCACGTGCTGCCGGTGACCGATCCCGCGCTTGCCGCGATAATCGAACACAACATGATCATCTTCGATTGCCACGTGTGTCTTTCTGAGAGTCGTGATGCCGAACGAGTTGTTCTCCTTCTCATATCGTTCGCTGCCGACCCGAAACCATCGCTGCGAGATGAGCATGAGAATTCCGGCGGCAACGCGCTCGCGCGAGTAATCACCGCGCGCCAGGTCCTTGAGCAGCGTCCGCCTCAGCCGCGGAAGCTCCTTTGCCATCTGGCGAACGCGATAATGTTTCCTCAGCTCGCCCTTTTCGACGGCACGCTTGTGGTAGCGGTACTGCTTGCGCCCGCGCGCGTCGAACCCCCACACCTGAATCGGCGCGCGAGGATTCGCGGAGATGTGTACGTCGGTCCACGCCGGAGGAATTCGAAGAAGGTCGATTCGCTCGAGCGTTTCCTTTTTGCGAACAGCCTTTCCATCAGGGGCGGAGTATCTGAATCCGCTCGCTTTAGAACCCTTTCGGCGAATCCATTTTTCAGCCATTCGCTATCCAAAGTGGGCGAAGTAAACGTGCGCGCGTACATTACTCCAACATCAACTTCAACTCCAGACTTCAACTGGAATGCTGAATGCTGAATGCTGACTAACAGCGGTTTGTGTCAGCATTCAGCATTCAGTATTCGATTTTCCCATGGCTTACGAATTCCTGACTCTCGAAGTTCGCGACCGAATCGCGACGCTCACAGTGAGCCGCCCCGACAAGCTCAACGCTCTCAATGATGCAACCATCGGAGAGCTGGGTCAGGCAATCGATGAGGTGCGCTCACGCGGCGACATCGGCGGCCTGATAGTGACCGGAGCCGGCCGGGCGTTCGTCGCGGGCGCAGACATCTCCGAGCTTGCGAGCCAGACTCCGACAATTTCGAAATCGCGCGCGCAGCGCGGCCAGGAAATTCTCAGAAAGTTCGAGACATCCCCCAAGCCCGTCATCGCCGCCGTCAATGGATTCGCCCTCGGCGGCGGATGCGAGCTTGCGCTCGCATGCCACATCAGAATCGCGTCGGACAAAGCAAAATTCGGCCAGCCGGAGGTAAAGCTCGGGACGTGCCCGGGTTACGGCGGGACGCAGCGACTGTCACGGCTTGTTGGAAAGGGGCGCGCGATTCAGCTGATCACTACAGCCGAGATGATCGATGCAAATGAGGCGTATCGGATTGGGCTGGTGAACAAGGTCGTTGCGGCAGAAGAGCTGATACCAGCAGCAACAGAGATGATGAAGCTGATTCTGTCCAACGGACCGCTGGCTGTTGCGCTCTGCATCGAAGCCATAGATCGCGGCCTGGAAATGTCGCTCGACGAAGGGCTCGTCCTCGAGGCGAATCATTTCGGGCTTCTCGCTGCAACTGAAGACATGACCGAGGGAATGAAGGCGTTTCTCGAGAAGCGTGCGCCCGTTTTCGGGGGGAAGTGAGCACCTCGAAGGTCTGGCTCCGCCGGCTTTCGGCGCGCGATTTCAGAAACTTTGAAAAACTCGATCTCGATATCCCCGAGTCAGGGCTGGCGATCATCGGCGAGAACGGCCAGGGAAAAACAAATCTCCTCGAGAGTATCTACTATCTCCAGGTCCTTCGCAGTGTGCGCGGCGCACGCGACCAGGACCTGGTCAGATTCGGCGCAAAGGGATTTCACATCTCGGCGACTTGCGCAACTGAGTCAGCGCACGAGATCTCAGCGGGATTCGAAACGAACGGCAGGAAAAAGAAAGTCACGATCGATGGCGCAGTCGCATCGAAGCTGAGCGAAGCGTTCGGGTCTCTTCCCTCGGTGATGTTTTCTCCGCGCGACATTCAGCTCGTCGCCGGCGGACCGGGCGAGCGAAGAAGATTTCTCGATCTCGTGCTCGCGCTGTCATCGCGAAAATATCTGAGTGCCCTTCAGCATTATCGCGCTGCGCTTGCGAGAAGGAATGCCGCGCTTCGTGAAGCTGCCAGAACCGGTGATGATGCAGCCGCTGCTGTATGGGAGCCACCGCTCGCTGAATACGGGGCAACGCTGATATGCTTTCGAGTGGATTGGGTGCGCCAGCGCGCAAACGAATTCTCGCGGTTGACCTCCGCCATAGGCGAGCCGGGAACGTCACTGATGTCGTATTCCAGCAGCATCGCGAAGGAATCGGACGTTCGCGGCGCGCTCGAGAATGCTCTTGCCCGCCACCGCAGGCACGACATTCGTAGAGGCATGACGCATTCAGGCCCGCATCGGGATGATCTGTCGCTGACGCTCGACCATCGCGACTTGCGACTGTTCGGCTCAGCAGGCCAGCAGCGCACTGCTGCGATTGCGCTGCGAATGCTCGAGGGCGACACAATTCGCGAATCGCGCGGGATCGCACCTGTTCTTCTGCTTGACGATCCGTTCTCCGAGCTGGATTTGAAACGGTCGGCAAGGATTCTCGACCTGCTGCGAGGATCGGGAATGGGTCAGACAGTTCTCGCCGTTCCGCGCGCATCGGACATTCCGCCGGAGCTTACCGGGCTGGAGCGCCGGACTGTTCACGCAGGCTCGATAGAGTGAAGGACAAAAAACGCGGGCCGGTTCCGATCGGCGATGCGCTCAGCGGATTTCTCGTGGAGCGCGGGCTTGCCAGACGGGTCGAACAGGCGACTGTAATCGAAGCGTGGCCAGAAGTTGTAGGCGACAAAATCTCCGCGGTTACGAGAGCGCTTTCGATAACTCCAGACGGGGTTCTTTTCGTCGCTGTGAAGACCAACGCATGGATGACCGAGCTGGGTCTCATGGAGCCCGAGCTGCTAAAAGCGCTGAACTCCCGGAAGGGCCGGGAGAAGGTCAGGAAAATCCGGTATCGGCTCGACGGCTAAGTCGTTTTAGGATCAGCGTTTAGATACTGAAATCACAATTGCGAAAATCGGGTCCGGGCGTTAGATTATTCAATCTGCCGAACATCCGGTTTTCGGTTTCTGTTCGGACCCACCTTTCAGGACTTTAGACTCACTTCATGGCGAAGACTGGAAACGGCGACGGGCGCTACGACGCTGGCCAAATTCAAGTACTCAAAGGTCTCGAGGCCGTGCGCAAACGGCCGGGAATGTACATCGGCTCGACTTCCTCGCGTGGACTGCATCACCTGGTCTACGAGGTAGTCGACAACTCGATCGATGAAGCGCTCGCCGGTTACGCCAAGAAGATCGAAGTCGTAATTCACGCCGATGATTCCATCACCGTGACAGACGACGGCCGCGGAATTCCTGTCGACATTCATCCAACTGAAAAGATTCCCGGTGTAGAGCTCGCGATGACCGTGCTGCACGCCGGCGGTAAGTTCGACAAGAACACATACAAGGTTTCCGGCGGTCTTCACGGTGTCGGCGTTTCAGTCGTGAACGCGCTCTCGGAACAGCTCAAGGTGTGGGTCAAGCGCGACGGCAAAGAGCACTACATGGATTTCGTTCGCGGCTACACGAAGACCAAGCTGTCGGTGCTTGGAAAGGCGGGACGCGAAACCGGAACCAAGACATGGTTCAAACCCGATCCCGAGATCTTCACCGAGCTTCGCTACGACTACGACACCCTCGCCAATCGCCTCCGCGAGCTCTCCTTCCTGAACAAGGGAGTGGAGATCGGCATCAAGGACGAGCGCGAAGGCCAGGAAAAGGTCGAGACGTTCCTCGCGAAGGGCGGACTGAAGGAGATGGTTCAGTTCCTCAACTCCTCGCGGAAGTCGCTGCACAACGAGATCGTGTACATCGAGACCGAGCGCGACGACGTGGAAATCGAGCTCGCGTTCCAGTACAACGACGGCTACAACGAGAACGTTTTCTCCTTCGTCAACAACATCAACACGCACGAAGGCGGAACGCACCTCACCGGCTTCAAGTCGGCGCTCACGCGGACGATCAACGCTTACGCATCGAAGAATTCGGGACGCAAAGGCGGCGACATCACTCTCTCTGGAGATGATGTCCGCGAAGGACTGACTGCCGTTCTCTCGGTGAAAGTTCGCGAGCCGCAGTTCGAAGGCCAGACAAAGACCAAGCTCGGCAATTCCGAAGTCGAAGGCGCAGTAAAGACAGTCGTGAACGAGATGCTCGGCGCATATCTCGAGGAACATCCGCGAGTCGCCAACATTGTCATCGAGAAAGCCGTCTCGGCCGCGAGGGCGCGAGAGGCCGCACGCAAGGCGCGCGACCTCACCCGAAAGAAGTCGGCGCTCGACATCGGCAATCTTCCGGGCAAGCTCGCCGACTGCTCACTGAGTGATCCTGCTCTCTGCGAGATCTATCTGGTCGAGGGTGACAGCGCCGGAGGTTCCGCGAAACAGGGACGCAATCGCGCTTTCCAGGCGATTCTTCCGCTGCGCGGAAAAATCCTGAACGTCGAGCGCGCGCGCATCGACAAGATTCTCGGCAACGAGGAGATCAGGAC
>DASROK010000455.1:0-4788 GCA_035646915.1 Gemmatimonadaceae bacterium | reverse complement strand
TCCCGTTGCATCCGCCGGCGCTACCGCAATTCTGCTCGGAACCGTTGCATCGCCAGGGATAGCGAATCGCACTCTCGCAGAAGGCTACCTGACTCAGCCAATGGTGATGGCGATGATGGCATCGCCCGGCGGCCATTTCGTTGCAGATCTGACTCTCAACTTTGAGGGCGCAACGCTGAAGCGGGGCGAGCTGAACGCTGGTGTGCACGGCGAGGGATACGTCGACCGGCGTCATCCACACACTCTTCTGCATGAGCTGGTTGGTACCGGGTTGTTCGCGGCCGGGGCCGCGAAATTTTCGGTAACCGCTGGAAAGGGCTTCGTTCCTTTCGGAACTGACGACCCTATGTCTCGGCCTTTCGTGAAGTATCCGGTGAATCATCATCTCGCTCAGCTTCTGGAGCGGGCATTCGCATCGGGCGCTGTCGCATCGGGGCCAATCATTCTCGAAGGCTCGTTCTTCAATGGCGATGAACCGACTGGTCCGTACGATCTCCCCAATTACGATCGCATCGGTGACTCGTGGTCGGCGCGTGTTACCGCCCGTACGAAGGGAATCGAGGTGCAGTCGAGTTATGCGAAGGTGATGTCTCCCGAGCTTGCGACGGGCGGACTGAACCACCACAAGTGGAGCGCGTCGGCGCGCTACGAGGGCAGCGGACGGTATGCACTCGCCGAGTGGGGGCGCACGAGGGAAGGCGAGGGAAATGCGACTTCCTTTATTTTTCGATCGATTCTCGCTGAGGGATCGGTCGATTTTCGGAAGCTGACTTTTGCCGCGCGCGCTGAGAGATCCGAAAGGCCGGAGCATGAGCGTGACCTGAACGCCTTCAGGACCCCCCAGCCCCACAGCGATCTAAGCATCCTTGGCCGCACTCGCTGGGACATTCTGTCAGTGAGCCTGGCGGCTCCGCTTCCGTCATACAGGAAGATCAATTTCTCGTCGTTCGTTGAAGTGTCGACGCAGAAACCGACGTCACTTACAACTCCTTCGGCTTTCAACCCGGCGGATTTCTACGGTGCAAGCCGGCTGTGGAGCTTCTCCTTCGGAGCGCGAGTCGGAGTCGGAATGAAGCACAGCCGCATGGGGCGTTACGGTGTTGCGGTGTCTAAGAATATGGAGGAGCCCATGAAAGGAATGGACATGTGATCAAGTCCGCACGACTGCTGCTCGCGTTTTTCGCCTTTGCTGCTGCATGCAAGGACGACGGAAACGGAATCGGCCCCGATCCTCTGCTGACTGGAACTCCCTTCGATATCACCGCGCTCGGCCATGGCGACGTCGCAGAACGATTCACCGGAGAGCTCTGGGTGAGGGGCAACACCGCGTACACTACCAGCTGGGGAACGAGATCACTCCTTGGCGCGCAGACACGCGGCAATGCGGTAAAGATCTGGGATGTGTCGAATACGACTCCGTTGCTGGTCGATTCCCTGATAGTCGACGGCGCAATCACGCTCGGCGACATACAGGCGACTGATGATGGCCGCTATCTCATTGTCGCGACAGAGACCGATGGCTCCATAGTTATCTACGACTTGCAGAATCCGCGGCATCCCACGCTCATCACGCGATTTACCAATCCGGACATCTCGAAAGGAGTCCACACAGCGGAAGTGCAGCCAGTTGGCGGGAGGCTTTACGCGTTTCTCTGCATCGATCCGCGCGGCGGGGAGAAAGCTCGTCTGGTGATTGTCGACATTACCAACCCTGCGTCGCCGACAGCGGTTTTCTCGCAGATAATGGGAACGCCTTTCGTGCACGACGTTTTCGTTCGCGACGGGATTCTCATGACCGCGCTCTGGAATGACGGCATTGCGATATTCGACATTGGTGGCGGTGGCCGGGGTGGAACTGTCGCGAATCCAGTGCGTATCGGCGGAACAGAAATCGTTGGCGGGAAAGCGCACAACATTTTCTGGTTTCGCGATCCCCTTACGGGTTCAAAGAAGTTCGCGCTTGTCGGGGAAGAGGGACCCGGGACAGTACCATCATCGTCAGTTGGCGACGTGCACGTGATCGATGTAAGCGACATGACTAACCCGCGCGAAGTCGGGTTTTACAATGTTCCGGGCGCTGGGGTTCACAACTTTTCGGCGGACGAAGAGCGCGGAGTTCTTTACGCTGCGTACTACAACGGCGGAGTTCGCGCTCTCAGCATTCGAGGAGATCTAGGCACCTGCGCGGCTGATCAGAAGGATTTCAGCGGCCGGTGCGATCTGAGGAAAATGAAACGTGAGCTCGCAAAGGGTCCGGTTGGATTGGGGATCCCCATCTATGTATGGGGAGTTCAGTTCACTGATGGAAAGCTTTATGCGTCCGACATGATCAACGGACTATTCAGGCTTTCTGTTCCGGGGTTCTGATACGCCATCTCGCGCAGGCGCTGCACTCTTTCGCTGAGCGGCGGATGTGTCGCCATCAGATCTGCGACCTTACCTTCACGTTCGTCCCATTTGGAGTGGAATGGGTCTGCAATGCACAATGCGGCTGAGCTTTTCGGAATCGCGCTTGGCTTGATGTTCGAGCCGCCGATTTTCTCGAGTGCATCGGCGAGAGCTCCAGGGTTGCGGGTGTACTGAGCGCTCATTGCGTCCGCCAGATATTCCCGCGAGCGCCCAACCTTCATCACCATCAGTCGTGTAACCAGTGGTGCGATCAGCCAGCTGATTATCCAGAGCACCAGCAACACGATCACCACGACTCCCATTCCATCGCTCTTGCTGGACCGTGATCTCCGGCCGCCGCGTCCGCCGAAGCGTCCCATTCGGAACCCGAAGTTGTGCATGAGCGCAACCATTCCCACCAATGCAGTGAGAAGAGTCATCAATCGTACGTCGTAGTTCGCGATGTGACCCATCTCGTGCGCGACGACACCTTGCAGCTCGTCGCGATTGAGCGTCTCGAGTGCACCTTCCGTTACTGCGAGATGCGCGTTTTCAGGTCTCACGCCGGTTGCAAACGCGTTCGGCGCTTTGTCGGGGACAATCCAGAGGTGCGGCCGCCGAATGCCTGAGGCGATCGACATCTCATCAACGATGTTTACGAGACGCTGCTCACCATCTGTCGACGGTGTGTCGATCTCGCGCGCGCTCGACGCTTTCATCAGCATCGTTGCGCCGAACTTGTAACCAGCCCACGCCATTGTCCCCGCGATAAGCGAAAACAGGATTCCAACGCCCGGAAAGATGTGGAGCGCTCCGGGGTCGCCTGAATTCCTGCTTGCGAGATACCAGATGATGTCGCCGCCGAAGCCGAGCCACGCGACGAAGAAAATGAATCCGGCGACGAGACGGCGGCTGGCTTTCCTGTTCGCCTCCTGCTGGGCGAACAGGTTGCCAGTCGCGCTCATTTAGTTGGCGTGCCGAGCGACAGGTCGACTTGCGGAACTGCGCGCTCGCCCTCGTCTGTGATTTCCCACAGAGTAGCCGGTGATGCTCCGGCCATTCCCGCAAACAACATCGTCGGGAAGGTCTGCTGCGCAGTGTTGTACTGCGTCGCAGTATCGTTGTAGAGCTGTCGCGCGAAGCCGATCTTGTTCTCAGTCGCAGTCAGCTCTTCCTGCAGCTGCGCCACGTTTCCTGTCGCTTTCAGATCAGGATATGCTTCGACGATTGCGAGCAGCCGCGACAGCGCGCCGGTGAGCTGCGTTTCGGCCTGCGCCGTTGCAGCGACGTTTCCGGTATTCGACGCAGCGATAGCCGAATTTCTCGCCGACACGACTGCTTCGAGTGTCTGCTTCTCGAAGTTCATCGCGCCTTTCACGGTATTGATGAGATTCGGAATCAGATCGTGGCGGCGCTTGAGCTGGACGTCTATCTGCTTCCAGGCATTGGCTACCTGGTTTTTCAACCCGATGAGACGGTTGTACGCGCCGATCGCAAGAAATACGACGACAACGATGACAGCGAGGAGCACGAAACCGAACATTAGATGCCTCCAGAGAGGATTGCCGAACCCCCAGTCCGACGAAACTTGCCGGGACTTCTAAAATACTCCAACGCAGGGGTTTTGCTATTGATAAAGCCCCTGCGTGGAAGTATTACGAGTCGCGTGCCTCCTGCGTTTCGTTTTCTTGGTTCAACTGTTTTCGTCACGACGGCGCTCGCTTCTCTAGCTTGTGAAGCGAGGCTCGACGTCGATGCGCCTGCGCCGGCGATGATGGCAGACACCGACACCGTTCCAACTCTGCCCACGTCGACGCTCGACATTCCGCTCAGCGTCGACCTGTCCCCCGTCGTTGGCGAGCTCGAGAAAGTTGTTCCAAGAAGATTTGGAGATATCGATGAGCGAAAGCCTGTCTCCAACAAGCGCGTGCACATTGCCTACGAAGCAACAAGAAACCCTTTTCTCGTTTCGCTCAATGGAACCACTGCGACGATTGCGGCAGTGGTTCAATACAAGGGGCGCGGGTGGTACAAGCCGCCAATCGGGCCCGAGATCTCGAGCTCCTGTGGGATCAGCGATCAAATGCCTCGCGCGCGTGTCACACTTGCATCTGATCTCAGCATCACTCCGGAATGGAAGCTTCGCGGAAAATCGAAACCTGTGAGAGTTGTACCGTTTACCACTGAGCGGCGCGATCAGTGTCGCGTGACATTTCTCAAGATTGACGTCACCGACAAGGTCGTGAGCGCAACTCGTGAGGCCATCGAAAAACAACGGCCGATGATCGATCGAAAAGTGTCATCGATCAACATTCGGCCGAGATTCGAGAACTGGTGGCATTTGCTGGAGCAGCCCATTCGTCTTGCCGACAGCGTTTGGCTTGTCATCCGACCTTCTGC
>DASROK010000454.1:0-9028 GCA_035646915.1 Gemmatimonadaceae bacterium | reverse complement strand
ACCAGGAAGCGGCCGTCAGGCGCAGTTGTCCAATCGACAGCAGGCTCGATCTTTGTCAACGTCTCCGGCGTTCCGATTTCTCCTGTGCGCGGGTTGACTCTGGCTCTGATGATTCTGCCATTCCACCCGTAGTAGATGGTTCTCCCATCCGCACCCCAGCGCGGAGTGGTTCCGCCTCCGTATGAAACCTGCTGTCGGGAAGGACCTCGATCTGCAGGATAAGGTGAGAGATAAACCTCCTGGCGTCCGGATTCGTCTGAGTTGTAGGCAATCCACTGCCCATCTGGAGAAAATCTGCTTTCAATTTGATTTCCGGGTCCGCCGAGGATCACCCGCTTTTCGCCATGTTCGCCGGGGTTGGGAGAAACGGCATACACATCCTGGTTGCCCGTTCCGGGATCCTCCTCGTATACCAGGACCTTACCGTCCGGAGAAACATCCCGCGGCGTCTTGTCGTTCGGGGAAGTTACGACTCGTTCCTCCGGGCGGCTTCCGTCGGCTGACCTCTTGAAGATGTCGTACTGCGGCTCATCCCGAACATAGAAAATCTCCCGGCTGTCAGGGGACCAGACGAGATACTCTTCTCTCTGCTCGGTTTGTGTAAGCCTGGAAAACAGCTTGCGCTGCCGATCATATATCCACACGTCACCATCGCGCACAACCGCGATCTTTTTTCCGTCGGGCGACGCTTCTGCCCCGAGATAGCGCGCGACCGAGTCCACTGCTGCTTCTTCATTTCCTGCTTCGTCCGCCCATGTGATTGCAACGCTTTTGAGCTCATCGGTGCGAGACACCAGTGTTCCATTCCGCGAAAGAGCGAACGCGGCCCAGCCTGAAGGAGGATTTATCTCGACATCCATGGCAAGAGGCACGGGAGATCCTTTCGTCTTCAATGCGCCGATGTCGAACGGCACAGTCATTGTTCCCGCATCTCTAACAAAAACGAGATGACCCTTCACATATCTGCCGAAGTATCCGCCATCGAGCACGACTTCCCGTTTGCCAGTCTTCAGCGACAGGACTTCGATCTTCGATTTGTCGGCGGGTGTCGTGTAATTCGTGAACAGAACATGATCACCATCGGGCAGCATCTGGGGCCACCAATGACCGAGCTCCCCTTTTTTTCTGTCCGGCTCTGTCAGCGTCACGCTGTCGCGTCCCTCGGACGAAACCTTGAACAGACCGGAGTTGTAATTGAGTGTATAGATGACAGCATCGTTTCCCGCCCATGCAAGATGAGCCCATCTTGAATTCGCAATCGGAGTCGCGGGGCCGCCTTTGACAGAGGCCTTCAACACTTTCCCGTTCGCGCCGAAAACCACCCACTGGCCATCTGCGGAAAACGCGATGCCGCCGCGCGTGCCTGCAGAGCCGTCCACCGCGCGCAGCTCATCGTTGTTGAGACTTCTGAGATAGACCTGCGCACGACCGCTCCGATTTACCGCGGCGAAGGCGATCATGCTTCCGTCATCAGAAACTCCGAGGCCATCAGTGGCTCCCGAAGGAATTACGAGATCCTGTGGGAGATCGACTGCCAGATAGGTTGGCTGCTTGTCGTTTTCACCGGTGCGTCGCTGAATTCCGAGATAGATCGCGGCGGCGCCTGCAACTCCGGCCACGGCCCACGGAATCCACGATGCGCGCAGATTGAATTTCGTTGACCGCGTGCTGGCGGGAGTCTCCTCCCTGGCGGCTACCGCGGAATCGAAACTCGTAGTGACGAGAGCCGTGCTGAATTCCGCGGCTGAGTGAAAGCGATCTGCAGGAAGTTTTTCGAGTGCACGCAACACTGCAGCATTCACATTCGCGGGAACTGATTTTCTTTGCCCTGTAACAGGTCGCGGGCTCTCGGTCATCACGCGCGCGACGATCGCCTGTACTGTCGGCCCGGTGAATGGCGCTTCACCAACGAGCATCTCGTACAGAACTGCGCCGAGTGCGTAGATGTCCGCGCGTCCGTCGATCGCGCGCTCGCCCATTGCCTGTTCGGGGGCCATGTACGCCGGAGTTCCGAGCGACAATCCCGTCTGCGTCATTCGCGCGCCGCCGGCAGCGCTCACTGCGAGCGCGATACCGAAATCAGCGACAAGCGCCTGGTCTTCGTGAATGAGAATGTTTTCCGGCTTGATGTCGCGATGCACCACGCCGTGGCGATGCGCGTAATCGAGCGCGCTCAGAACTTCGCGGGCGATGCGCGTGGCATCGTCTACCGCGAGCTGTGTCTCGCGATCGAGTCTCGTTCGAAGCGACTCGCCCGCGACATACGGCATTACATAGTATAGAAGTCCGCCCGCTTCTCCCGAGTCGAGGAGCGGCAGAATGTGCGGGTGCTGCAGCTTCGCGGTGGTCTTGATCTCAGCGAGAAATCGTTCGGCGCCCAAGGCAGCGGCGAGGTCGGGATGCAGAACTTTTATCGCGACGTCGCGCTCGTGCCGCAGATCATGCGCGAGATAGACGGTAGCCATCCCGCCGACGCCGACTTCGCGCTCGATGCGGTAGCGGGTTTCCAGTGCCGTAGTCAGTCGCGTCAGGACATCGCTCATAGAGCGGCAAAGTTACGGAATAACCGTTTGATGTGAAACAGAAATCTGTGGAGGGCATGGCACGTCAGATGCGAGTCAATCCATCATGTCACTCAATCTTTCTTCATCCGCCTTCTCAAACGGCGGAAAGATCCCGCCGAAACACACTTGCGAGGGCGATGATGTCTCGCCGGCTCTAACGTGGTCCGGAGCCCCTCAGGGAACGAAAAGTCTGGCTTTGATCGTCGACGATCCGGATGCGCCAGATCCTGCAAAACCGCAGCGCGTGTACGTTCACTGGGTTGTCTACAACATCCCGCCTGCTTCGAATGGAATTTCCGAAGGAGGCTCTCCACCGCCAGGCGCAGTTACGGGCTCGAATGACTGGGACAAGAAACAGTACGGCGGGCCCTGCCCTCCCATCGGGCGGCATCGCTATTTCTTCAAGCTCTATGCGCTCGATACGACTCTGAATCTTTCATCGGCGAAAAAGAAGGACGTCGAAGATGCGATGAAGGGACACATTCTCGCTCAGGCCGAATTGATGGGAACCTACCAGAAGGGCGATTAGATCTTTCGCGAATCGTAAGCCCAGTGAAGCAGCGCCTGGCGCTGCTTCCGATGACAATCGATATCACCTCTCAGGCAGTTCTTTCTGACCTGCGCAACGTGCCGTCGTATCGCGCGCCACCGACCGATCTGCCGCGCATCATCCTCTGACCGGCGGCCCGAGTAATAGCGGCAGTACCACTGAAACCACCCGCGGGGATCGTCCGGGTGAATCCAGCCCTTGCGCCTCCATTCAGCGAGCGGCTGCGACGCGTTGATTCCAAAGAAGTTGAGCTCGGGATCGTGACGGTCATGACAGAGCTTGGCGCGCGTAAACCACGACGATGGAAATTCATCGACACAGTCGGTCATGTATTTTCCGCCGAACACTCCAAGCTGAAGCATCGCGCGCGGCGAAAGGTCCGGCTCGAAGCCTGCGCCGAAGTTTCGCCCCGCAGGCTCGGTGCGGTAATAGACGTAGTCCTGCTGCATGAGATCATTTACAACAACTTTGACTCTCATATACTAAGCCTGCCCATGAAAGACTTTTCTTCGCATGACGCGCTCTCGCTGGCCGACTTGATTCGCGGCGGAGAGGTTTCCGCGCGCGAGGTTGTGACTGCATCGATTGAAAACATCGAAGCGCTCAATCCCAGGCTCAATGCGGTCATTCACAAGATGTACGATCGTGCAATGAAACAGGCGGAATCTCCAGTTGACGGTCCGTTCAGCGGCGTGCCTTTCATGCTCAAGGATCTTCTGTCATGGTTTGCAGGAGAGCCCATCGCGAGTGGCAGCCGTTACATGAAAGGATGGCTGCCGCCATATGACACCGAGCTCGTCAAACGCTACAAGCGTGCCGGTGTGATCGTCGTCGGAAAAACAAATACTCCCGAGTTTGGCCTTACTCCATTCACCGAGCCGGAAGCATTCGGGCCGGCGTTGAATCCCTGGGATACAACGCGCACGACCGGAGGATCATCGGGGGGTTCAGCAGCCGCCGTTGCAAGTGGAATGGTTCCCTGGGCGGGTGGGGGCGATGGCGGCGGATCGATTCGGATTCCTGCATCGTGCTGCGGAGTTTTTGGGCTGAAGCCTACTCGCGGACGAACTCCCGCGGGTCCGCTGACGGGGGAACACTGGCAGGGCGCAGCAATCGAGCACTGCCTCACTCGCTCTGTTCGCGACAGCGCAGCAATGCTCGATGCGATCTCCGGGCCCGATGTTGGCGCACCGTATTATGCCGCCCCGCCCGTGCGTCCATTTCTCGAGGAAACTGGACGCGATCCTGGCAAACTTCGAATTGCGTACACCAGCAAGCCGCTGCTCGGTCACTTCGTACATCACGATTGCAAAGCTGCGCTTGCTGACGCCGTCAGCCTGATGAATTCACTCGGCCATGATCTGATCGAAGCAGAGCCGCCGGTCGAGCGCGATCGATTCAATCGCGCGTTCCTCATCATGGTTTGCGGCGAGCTGCATGCAGATCTGCTCGAGGCTTCGGAGCTCACTGGAAGAAAAGCGACTCCGGCTGATGTCGAAGCAACAACGTGGGCGCTCAATCTCCTCGGAGGTGCTTTGTCGGCGGGAGAGTTCGCTCATGCGGAGCACTATCTCCGAAGCTCCGCGAGACGAATGGGCGAGTTCTTCGAGAATTTCGATTTGCTGCTTACCCCAACTCTCGCGGTCCCACCTTTTCCGACCGGTTCACTTCAGCCGCCGGCTCATGAGGTCGCGCTCATGAAGCTGCTCGGAAGACTTCGCGCGGGAAGTGTTCTCAAAATGATTGGCGCGCTCGAGAAGTCAGCGGAAAAAGTCTTCGATGTGATTCCCTACGAGCCGTTATTCAATGTGAGCGGCCAGCCTGCGATGTCGGTTCCGCTTTACTGGAATGCGCAGAATCTTCCGATCGGCGTTCACTTCGTGGGGAAATACGGCGACGAAGCGACCCTGTTCAGGGTTGCATCGCAGCTCGAGCAGACTCGTCCATGGATGAATCGGAGGCCGCCAGTCTCGGCTTGAGATCGGGATATTCCGCTGACTGCGATGCGTCAGCTTGAGGAAGCAGAATAGTTACGGTAGTTCCTTTGCCGGACTCACTCTCGATTTCCACGTCGCCGTCCATTGCGAGAACCACATCGCGAACGATCGAAAGGCCCAGACCAACTCCGGGATATTTGCGAGTTCCTCCCTGATCGACCTGAAAGAAAGGGTCGAAGACATGACGCAGGTTCTCCGGCGAGATCCCGATGCCCGTATCGCGAACCCTGATCTCCACGCGGTCACGACCACGCTCGGCATTTATTGAAATGTTGCCACCCGATGCAGTGAACTTGATGGAATTGGTGACGAGATTGAGCAGCACCTGACGAAGCTTGTCAGGATCAGCGCGGACTGCGAGATCAGCTGGGATCTCCGCGATCGTAACATCGAGATTCTTTTTCTTTGATTCCTGGCCTATGATGGGCTCGATCGATGCTACAGCATCGCGAACCCGCACCGGCTGAAGTGTGAAAGAAAGTCTCCCTGCTTCTACCTGCGCGAATCCAAGCACGTCTTCGATTAGCGACAGAAGATGCCGCTGACTCTGGCGAATCCGCTCGAGGATTCCGCGCTGGCCCGGGTTCAGTGGTCCGTCGATCTCGAGGAGGAGAAGCTCGACGTATCCCATGATTGCATTTAGCGGCGTGCGCAGCTCGTGACTTATCACTGCGAGGAAACCCGATTTCGCTCGATTGGCGCTTTCTGCTATCTCGCGCGCAGCATTCAGCTCCTTGGCCGCCCTTCGCCGCTCGGCCATCGATGCACCGAGCACCAGAAACGTCGCTCCGCATATTCCAGCAAATGTCTGAAGGGCAAGGAGATTTCCGTGCAGCTCGCCGCTCGCGAACGGTCCCTTTCCCGTGGCGGTGTATATGATCGAGATGATCGTGACGAGCGTGCTCGATGTAACTGCGCCGCGTGTACCGAAGCGGAGTGCCGCCCAGATGAGCGGCGGGAAGAGCATGTACTCTCTTCCTGTTGCACCACTTGTCGCGGAATCCGCGCCGAACACCATGAAGCCGATCGCAATGATCACAAGCGCGAGCGCAATGGATTCTCCATAGCGTCGAGGCCGGATGCGCGGCTTGTACTCTATCCACACCAGAATAAGAGGTGCGGCGAGAATGTCCCCAATCGCATCTCCCAGCCACCATGCTTTCCACGTCTCCCCGTAACCGGCAGGCGGGATGAGATCGAACGCAAGCAGTGTCGTCACTCCAACCGTTGCCGCGACGAGCGTGCTGATTCCCGCAGCGAGGATGATCATCGCGAGAACGTCACGCACGCGGTCGAGCTGTGGTCTGAAGCCGGGAACTTTCCGAAGCAGATATGCGCCGATCAGTGCTTCGGCTGTGTTTCCTGCTGCTATTCCAATCGCGGCAAGCGGTGGCGCGCCAGTGAGATAATTCGCGACGAACGCGCCGATCGCGATCGCTGGCCACAGTCGAAATCCGCCAAGGAGGAGGGCTGCAAGAGCGATCCCGCTTGCAGGCCAGACCAGCGTAGCGAATCCCCCAACCGTGTCGAGGCTTAGGCCGATGCGCGCAGCAATGACATAGGCGAGCGACACAATGACGATCTGCAGTACGATTGCGACTGCAGAATTCCGGTCAGCTTCGATTTTTGCTGCAACCATCTCTCCGGTTGTCACCTTCAAGGCAGTGTTCCCTCCCGAGTCGCAACAATACTGCGAAGCCGGACGGCATCTCGCGAGATGCCATGACATTCATTGACTGAAGGAACATCCGGCGTACATTCGCGGGACCACAGACAGTCAGCTAGTCAATGGTTGGCACAGTTCCGTTCGAGCTAAATCGCCTCCTTAGGGCTCCCGACACGGAAGATCGGGAAGCCGCATGGGAGCAATTGATTCTCCGGCAAACGCGTCTGCTGATGTCGGTCTCACGATCGCTCGGTGGCGACCATGACAGCGCGATGGAGCGCTACTCGTACATCCTCGAGAAGTTGCGCGAGAACGATTTCAGGCGCCTGCGATCGTATAATTCAGAAAGCGGCGCAACGTTCACCACCTGGCTGACGATAACTGCGCGCCATCTCTGTCTCGATCATCACCGCGCGTCCTACGGCCGCCATCGCCCAGGTGTGAACGCTGAGAAGTCCATCGCTTCCCGCACGCTTAGACGAAGCCTGGCTGATTCACTTGCCAGCGAAATCGACGCTGACACGCTGTCGGACAGCACTCAAACAACGGACAAGACAATTGAGATCAATTACCGCGATGAGTGTCTTCAGAATGCAGTCGCTTCATTGTCACCTTCCGAGCAGCTGATGCTGTCGTTGAGATACAACGACGGATTGTCGGCACCCCGGATCGCTCGAATCATGGGTGCAACGTCTCCATTCCATGTCTATCGAGGCCTGAATTCGATCCTTGGTCGTTTGAAAAACGCCCTGAAGGCGAAAGGAATTGAAAACTCCGATGGCTGAGCAACGTCAAATCCGTGGGCGTGTGCCGTATAACGATATGAACGACCGCATTGCGGGTTTCGGTCGATGACGCCGGTTAATATCGGTGAGGGGCACGTGACGGAACTCGAAATCGCTGCATACCTCGATGGCGGACTGGCATCGACTGAGCGTAAGCGGGTCGAAATGCATCTCGCTCATTGCGAGGAATGCCGTGACGATCTTGTAAAACTGGACGCGCTCGTGACTGCGCAGCGGCGGCCGCGACGTTTTCTTATTAACGCATCATTGCTCGCAGCAGCGGCCGTGATTGCAATCGTTGCGCTGCCGTCAGTCCGCTCGTTTCGGAACCCGGCAGTGCCGGTGACACGGGATATTCAGTCGAGCGTGATTTCCATTTTCTCACCTGGTTCCAGTGTCGATCGGAAAGACCTCCGATTCACGTGGAGCTCCATTCCTGGCGCGCTCGACTACCGGGTGGTTGTTGCCCTGGCTGATGGAACCACTGTCTGGTCGACTCGCTCGACGGACACTACAGTCGTTCCTCCCGCAGATGTGGCGTTTGATGCCCGAACGGAATACGTCTGGAGCGCCGATGCCGAGCTCGAAAACGGCGACGTGGTGTCCAGTGGCCTGAGGAAGTTTTCAATCAGCAGGTAGTAGGTGCTGTTACCTGCCATTCGCTACAAACGCGGCCCAATAAAAAGGTGAGGACGTTTTTTTGTTTCGAATTGCATCTCTCTGAGAAAGCGCGAGCGCTTCGCTGACACCCTTTCCAGCCGCACTGTTTGAATGGTACTGCCGCATCAACATCGACGTCGCTCGATCGTCGACAGGCCAGAGTGTCGCCACGACACTCTTTGCTCCACCCTGAAGGAAAGACTGCACCAGTCCAATCCAGTCATCACCTGCAGGTACATCTCCATTCGCACCCCATCCCAGCGCTGTCTGGCACGCGCTGAGAATTACGGTCTGACCTGAGAGCCCAAGAGCCAGCACGTCATTCACCGCCAGCCGGCCATCGCTGTCATGGCTCGGCGCGAGCTTGACGAACGAGAAAAGTGGATTGCGCTTGTTCAGAACGCCGAATGTGGCAAGGTGTAACGCTGATGCGTGCGGGAGATCCCGCCTGAGCGATTCGATCGATGCGTCGCGACCAACCCGAACAGTCGCGCTGCGGCCGTACAGCCTGCCGATGCTTTCTACCTCAGTGCGGGATGCCGGCAGCCGATCCACGTTCGGAGCCATTGCGAGTATGTGAGTCGGTCGCCGTATGGTTGGCCGGCTCGCCAGTCTCACCCAGGCAGTTGCCGATGGTGCGTATTCAATGTCGAACGTCTCGACGAGAAATTTCCCGCCGGGCTTTGCCGCAAGGAGCGAAGCGAACGACACGAAATGAAGCTCAGCGTGCGGCACGATCACCAGACGGCGTTTCCCTCGAAGAAAGCCTCGCTGTTCCACTGGACTGATCAAGGTGCTATACAGCC
>DASROK010000453.1:0-6895 GCA_035646915.1 Gemmatimonadaceae bacterium | reverse complement strand
CAATAATTCTTCTCGCCGCTCTTTCGGCGGCGTGCGTCAACAGCCGCGATGCAGCCCCCGGCCGCACCGCGGTTACGGCCGACTCCACTGCGGCATCGGTGGTTGGAGTCAGAACCGCCGGCGCGCAGCCGGCACCTGCGTCACAGTCAGGCCTGTCGGCCGAGGTTCAGAAGCTGAGGACCGATCCCGAGGCGCCGATCCGCGGCCTGTACCTGAACCGGTTCGCGGTCCAGAGCACGAAGAAAATGCGCCACCTCATTGACATCGCGGACTCGACCGAGATCAATGCCTTCGTGATCGACGTGAAGGACGAATTCGGGCTGAACTACAACTCGAGCGATCCGATGCTGCAGAAGAATGCCGGGACAATGAGCAAGGTGCAGAACATGAAGGCCCTGCTCGACACCCTCAACGCTCACGGAATTCTTCCAATCGCACGAATCGTCGTGTTCAAGGACTCCGTCACTGCGCGCATGAATCCCGACCACGTGATCAGGAAAGCGGATGGAACTCCGTGGCGCGATCACAAGGGGCTGACATGGGTGAATCCATATGCGAACGCAATCTGGGAGTACAATTTCAGAATTGCAGAGGAATCGGTAAAGATGGGCTTCGGTGAAGTTCAGTTCGATTACATCAGATTCCCCGAGCCTTACAAGAGTCTTCCGCCGCAGGTTTTCCCCGAATCCAATGGCCGCGGAAAAACCGAAGCACTGGCGGAGTTTCTCACGGCAGCAAAGAAGCGCATCGACAAGCTCGGTGTTCGTACGACCGCAGACATTTTCGGCCTTGTTGCAACAGTTGGCGGCGCGCTCGAAGTCGGGCAGCGATGGGAGCCCATAGTGAAATCCGTCGACGTCGTGCTGCCGATGGTTTATCCATCGCATTATCCCCGCGGATCATTCGGAATCGCTCGTCCAAACGCCGAGCCGTACGAGATCATTCACACTGCAATTTCCCGCGGGCGTGTGCGTAATGAGGCGATTGGCCTCAAAGGAGAAAGGATCAGACCCTGGCTTCAGGCATTTACTCTCGGACAGCCCAAATACGGCGCACCCGAAATCGAAGCCGAGAAGAAAGCGGTGTATGACTCGGGATACGAGAGTTGGGTGATGTGGCACCCGGGGTCCTCGTATGACATCTTCGTTCCGGCACTCGAAAAGACGCTCGTACCGAGAGCGAAAAATCCGCCCGTCGCTCCCAGGCTTACGAAGTTCAACTGATCATTTGCGATGCGACGGTAGTTCAGCCGCTCCCTGAGCGCTTGCAGGATCGGCCGGTGCTGCCGGCACGGGGGTTTCAGCCTTAGCCGCCGGTGCCGCGGGCGCGGGCGGCTTCGCGGGCTGGGTGTGAATCGTGATCTTCCGTCCGTCCCGCTCGATGGTGACGGTGGAGCCGGTTCCTTCGGCTTCCTTGATGCTCTGGACGATTGCGATCTTTGCCGACTCGAATGCGATCGGAAGGACAAAGCTTACAGCAAACCAGACTACGGCGGCACCGACAGCCCACGCGAGCATGACCTTCTTGTTGAATAGAGGTTCTTTTTTCCAGGCGGGCGGAGTCGAATCGAGCGGCTCGAGACGCGCGCTGTCCAGCGGTTCGAATGGCGGCAAAGCGGCATCGTGCAGTCGCGTTTCTGCGTCACGCTCCCTCGGACTGTGCATCGCAATACCCTCCGTCGTCTCTACGAATGCTACCGGAATTTGGTGACAAGACTATAATTGCGACAATGATTACAACTGCGAGAATCAAAGGTATGAGCTGCGCACATTGCGTGCGCGCTGTCTTCACCGCCCTCGGTGGAGTTGAGGGCGTCTCGCGTGCAGATGTCTCGATCGGCCAGGCTGTGATCGAGCACGATGGCACCGTTTCCAACGATTCCATCGCCGAGGCAATCTCCATCGCCGGCTATGAGGTCGCGGACTTCCGCGACGATCGCCGCACACTTCCGGTGGTGTGATGAAAGGCGATCGGCACACTCCCCATACCGGCGAATATCAGATGAGGGGAGTTGCCGACCTGCTTGCACCGGACATACTCGATCTTCTCGATGAGGATCCGGCCAGCATCGCCGCCGAAACGGAGGAGATGCATCCACGCGATCTCGCGGACATTGCAGAGGCAATTCCACGTGAGCGTGTAGCGGATCTCCTGCGCGCCTTGGCCGCTGAGCGCGCAGCTGATGTGCTGGAATATCTGAATGAGGAGCTGCGCAGCGAAGTTCTCGAGCGACTCCCCACGCGCCAGGCCGCCGCCCTCGTCACGGAGATGACTCCGGATGACCGCGCCGACGTTCTCGAGGACCTCGAGGAAGAGCGCGCCGACGAGATTCTCGCGAAGATCCCCACAGCCGAGCGCGAAGAAACCGAACGCCTTCTCGCCTACGAGCCTGATTCAGCCGGCGGACTGATGACCACGGAGTTCGTCTCCGTGCTCGAGGATGAACGCGTCGAGGACGCTCTCGCAGCGGTCCGCAGGATTGCGAGAGGTGGACGGCGTGAAGCAATGCACGCGATCTACGCTGTCGACTCCACGGGAATGCTCAAAGGTGTGTTATCTCTCCACGAGCTGCTGGCTGCACCGGACGGAACATTCATTCGCGACGTCGCGTGGGAAGAAGTGCAGACCGTTCCGCCGACGATGGACCGGGAAGAAGTCGCGCGTCTTACGAAGGACTACGACCTCGTCGTTCTTCCCGTCGTCGACGATCAGCATCGAATGCTCGGCGTAGTGACTGTCGACGACGTCATCGATGCTCTCGATGAGGAGCACACCGAAGACGTGCAGAGATTCGGAGGCATGGAAGCGCTCGATGAGCCGTACACGCAGATCGGATTCTTCTCGATGATCCGCAAACGTGGTGGCTGGCTGTCGATACTGCTGATTGGAGAGATGGCAACTGCGACTGTGATGAAGCACTTCGAGCTGGAGCTCGGGAAAGCGCTGGTGCTTACGCTTTTCATTCCGCTGATCATGAGCTCGGGCGGAAATTCCGGATCACAGGCCACCTCTCTCATCATTCGGGCAATGGCTCTCGGCGAAGTGAAGCTGAAGGACTGGTGGCGCGTTGCACTCCGGGAGCTTCCATCAGGCGTTGCATTGGGAGTACTGCTCGGCGTGCTGGGGGTTGCTCGCGTTCTGGTATGGCAGTACTTCGGAATTGGGGGTGGATACGGTGCGCACTATTTACAGATTGCGCTGGTTGTGGGATTTGCACTCATCGGAGTGGTGACGTTCGGATCACTGGCCGGCTCGATGCTTCCCTTTGTTCTCCGTCGGATCGGCTTTGATCCTGCGAGCGCGTCTGCTCCGTTCGTTGCAACTCTTGTGGACGTCACAGCCTTGAGTATTTACTTCTACGTTGCTGTGTTCTTTTTGAGGGGAACTCTTCTCTAGCGAGGTTTCCATGCCGCAATCATTTCGCACGTCGCGTTCGCTTCCGCTCCTGGCCGCTGGCCTCTTTGCCATTGCCGCATGCAGCAAGAAAGACGACAGCTCTGCATCTTCAGCCGCCACAGAAAATGCGGGCACTCCGGCGGCGTCGAATGCTCAGGTGGAGGGCGATCTCGCTGATGTCACGAAATATCGGCTGACGATGGACAAGATCGACAAGTTCATGGCCGCACAGAAGAACCTGGCAGCAAAGGCGGCCAGCATGACACCCGCGCAGCGCGAAGCAATGGAAGCAAGAAACGACGACTCGAGCGATCCCAATGCGAGTCTCGATGACATGGCGAAGAGAATCGAAGCTGAGCCGGTGATGGCTTCAGCGATCAAGGATGCGGGGCTTTCACCACGCGAGTTTGCAACGATCACCATCTCGCTGATGCAGACTGGAATGGCCGCGGCAGTCCTCAAGATGCGCCCCAGCGACAACAGGGATTCGCTCATCCGCGAAATGAAGGCGAACCCGGACAACATCAAGTTCTACACTGACAACGAAGCCGAGATCACGAGAAAGAGCAAAGCGCTCGAAGACGAAATGAAAAAGGCAGGAATCTCGCAATAAAAAAGGGGCGGAGAATTCCGCCCCTGTTTCAGCTCCAGCAATGTATCACGCGTCAGTCATGATGCGGACGTTGTCGATACCCCACGACTCGTCATAATTGGACTGAAGCGTGGCGCCTGGCACGGAGAACTGCAGGTAGATCGGATTGCCTGCGCCGCATGGATTCAGGCCGGTGAAATGCAACTTGTACCATGTGTCGCCGAAGCTCTGGAACTGCGGAGTGTTCGACGTCGGATCGCTCGCGTATCCGAGAGCATCGGCTGCAAACGCGCCTTCGCCAGCCTTGTTCGTTCCGCCTCCCTCACCATAGTTGTGCGGGAACGACTGCTGTACGGTCTTCTGATTCGAGAATGTGGTTCGGATCAGAGTCGCAACGGCAGGGCCTGTTGGCGAGCATGCAATGTCATTCTGCCAGATGTCTACCCCGTACTGCTTGCCGCTTTGCTTTCCATTTCCATCCCATGATCCGATGATGTAAAGATCGTAGCTGATGTCGTACGCAGAGCCGCCGTTCGGGACGATGAGATTGACTTTGTGATTATCGAGCCGTCCGATGAATTTGTTCGAAGCGTTGTTGAACAGGCCTGTGATTGGCGGAGCGGAAGCTCCGAAGCCACCGGTTGTGCTCTCGACTGTAAACGTGCTTCCGGCGGAGGTGCCGAAAGTTCCGTCATCGAACGTGAACATGTCGTTCGTCAAGCTGCCCGAGACCGTGAATGTTCCACCACCAGAATTTTTTTGGTCGCTCGAAGAGAGGTTTTGGGTTGGAGAAGTGCTGTCGGTGCACGCGATGATCGCAATCATTGCGAGGGACAGAGGGAAGAGGGGTTTCATACGATCGCTCCGTGATCGCCAGATTTTGTGCCGGCAATCGTGCCGGCGACGAACCTTGTCGGCGGCCAGGCTATCTCGACATCCGAGATCCTTCGGCTTTGCGGACCGGTCTCGCAACCGGGGTGCTTTTATCGGCGGAGGCTTATGGACATAAACCTTTGTTGGCAAACGCCGGGCCACAAATTTCCGAAGTATCGGAAGTCATGCCCCGACTAGAGGTTTGGTGAACCCTCGGTCACAAACCCGCTCAGGAAGACCTGATTGTGGTCAAGTCCCAGAGGTCAGCGGGCGCCGGCGAAAAGCTCCTCCGAAAATTCCCCCGATACCGCGTCTGGCTCCAGATCGGCGCTTCCCATCTCCGTATCGCCAGATGCGATTCCCTGCTCCAGCCAGGCGTGCTCACCCTTCAGCACCGACATCGCAAGCTTGTACATGTTCTCGTCGTTCGGTCCGTAGAAATTCCGGAAATGCTCATCGATGCGCAGCTGAGCTTCCCGACAGAATGTGTCGGCAAGCGCAATTGCTTCCTTCTGTCCGCTCTTCGACAGCATCATCGCGCGGGAACACGCGGAAGCCATAGCAAAAAGCTCAGCGCCGATGTCCACGGCTCTGAAGAGAACGGCCTGTTTTCGCTCGAGCTTTGGACCATAACGCACCATCGCATGAAAAATCGATCGGCCGAGATGTCGCGTATTTCGCTCGGCATAGCGCATGTGCTTTGCAAGCTTGCCGAATTCTCCGAAGGTTCTCAGGCGTCCTGAATTAAGCCATCGCGACGGATACCAGGTCAGATAGAACGGCGTCGACTTCGCCATCGCCGAGAGCCGTTCCTTCATCGTCGACTCGGGCTTCACGATGTCGAATGCCATGCGGAAATGGTGGTCCACCGCTTCACGAGCGATGAACAGACGCAT
Source organism: Gemmatimonadaceae bacterium (assembly GCA_035646915.1). Lineage (GTDB taxonomy): Bacteria > Gemmatimonadota > Gemmatimonadetes > Gemmatimonadales > Gemmatimonadaceae > UBA4720. Next base: position 1,138 of record DASROK010000453.1, on the reverse strand, counting down.
TATCTCGGACGAGCCCTCGAAAATGAGGTTGATCCGGAAATCGCGCATTGCTCTTTCCACGGCAATCGGCTTCTCTCCCCGTCGCGCAAGCGATTCCGCCATCTCATAACCGCGACCGCCGCGGATCTGGAGCGTGTCGTCGATGATCCTCCAGCCATGTTCCGAGTTGTACATCTTCGCAATAGCAGCTTCGAGTCTGATGTCGTAGTTGCCCTTGAGATAGAGTGCAGTGGCCATCTCAGCGACTGCCTCCATCGCAAAAGTGTTGGCAGCCATCTTCGCGATTTTCTGCGCTACCGCCTCGTGCTTTCCGATTGGCTGGCCCCACTGGACCCGCTCAATCGCCCATTTGCGCGTAATTCGAAGCATCTGCTTTGCGGCGCCTGCACATCCCGCAGGAAGAGTGAGGCGGCCAGTGTTCAGCGTGATGAGCGCGAGCTTCAGCCCCTTCCCTTCTCCCCAGAGAATGTTTTCTCTCGGCACCTTCACGTTGTTGAAACGGATCACGCCGTTCTCGATTGCCTTGAGTCCCATGAACCGCAGGCGATGAACAACCTCGACGCCCGGCATGCTCGCATCGACAATGAATGCAGTGATCTGCTTGATGCTCTTGCCATCCTTCTGGATTTCAGGAGTGCGCGCCATCACGACGAAAAGCTCGGCACGCGTTCCATTCGTGCACCAGAGTTTTTCTCCGTTGAGAATGAAGTGCTCGCCGTCTTCGGTTGGCGTTGCAGATGTGTGCATGTTCGCCGGATCTGATCCAGCATCTACTTCAGTGAGAGCGAACGCGGAGATTGCCCCCTTTGCCAGCCGCGGGAAGAATCTTTTCTTCTGATCCTCGGTGCCGAAAAGCTTGAGCGGCTGCGGCACACCGATCGACTGACTGGCGGAAAGCAAAGCGACGAGCGATCCATCCTTCGACGTAACCAGCTCCATCGCCCGGATGTACGACATCTGCGAAAGCCCGAGTCCGCCGTACTCTTTGGGAATCTTGATCCCGAACGCGCCCATGTCGCGCAGCTCCTGGACGAGCGCTTCGGGAACCTCACCGGTGCGGTCGATCTCCTCCGAATCGACCCTGTCCATGAACTCCTTCAGCTTGTCGAGAAACGGTTTTGCTCTCGCTTCCTCGGCG